>DASSGJ010000356.1:0-5329 GCA_035693545.1 Candidatus Acidiferrum sp. | reverse complement strand
GCACCACGAATATATTTCGCTGGACTACGCACGGCGCGACGCGCTGCGGGTCGGGGTGAAAAAGCCCGGGCCGCAGCCCGAGTTTGGATTTGAGAAGCTGGTGGCGCCGGCCGTGGAACCTCTGCGCGCGGAACTGGAAGCTTTTGCGGCTGCGGTTCGCACCCGAGTGGCGCCGAAGACAGACGGAGTGGCGGGTCGGGCGGCGCTGGAGCTGGCAAGCCGGGTGATGCAAAGCATCCGAGAGCACGATGAGCGCGTCCAACCTGTTGCAAAGAGCTATCCGGATAAAGCGAGCCAATGATTCCCAGGACCCTAGTTCCCGTCGGTGCGCGTATGTCGGCCGAAGATGCAACGACGACGCGCAGGCGGCCGACCACGCTGGATGAACGCACGCTGGTGCCTTCAGCGCTGCCGGTTGTGCCGCTCGATGGCCGCACAACGATTCCCTCTAATTTGCCGCTCGATTCGATTGCCACCCGCGTGGTGGTGCCGCGCGATGTGAACGTGGAAGCAGTGCAGCGGGAAGAGGTGTCGCACCTGCCGCCGCAGCCGACGGAGATGGATGAGCGGATCACGATTCCCGTTGGTGTAGCGCCGCCGGAAGAGTTCGCGCCGCTGGGGCCGATTTCCGAAGATCTGGTCGAGCCGGATATCTTGCAAACCGGCGAAGCGGCGTTTCTGCCTCCGGAGTGGCGGGGCAAGCAGACGACGGAAGATCGCGTCACCACGGTTGTGTCGGTGGTCTTTCACATCGGGCTGGTGCTGCTGCTGCTTTTTTCGCCAAAGCTCTTCTCGCCGCATGTGCCCACGCTCGAAGAGGAAGAGATCGGGCGGAGACAGATGAGAGTCCTGCTGCCGCCGGGAGCATTGGAGTCGTTGAAGCCATCGCCTGCTCCCGCGCCGCATGCGCCGGTGCGCGTTGATCCGCGAGTGATCAACAGGATCGCGCCGCCAGCACCGACTCCGCCTCCTCCGCAGCCGACTCCGGAGCCGCCAAAACGCGAATTGCCCAGCGCGCCGACACCGCAGCCGAATGTTGCTGCCGTAACGCCGCCACCGAATCCTTCTCCTTCACGCGGCGATCTGCCGAAGCCGCCCGTGAAGCTGGAAAATCCGGACATGCCGGTGCCGGAAAAGGGATTGATCCTGCCGAAGACGGGCGGCTCGGCGGGTGATTTGATCCGCGATGCCGCGCGGAGCACCAAGCCGAATGCGCCGATCGCCATGGGTGGCGGTGGCGGGCCGATACGTTCCAGTGGCGGAGGCCACGGGAAAGGTCAGGCCGGTGCCGGTATCGAAATGCTCACGGACCCGCAGGGCGTCGATTTCAACGATTACCTGCGACGGATCTACTACATTGTTCGTGGAAACTGGTACGCCGTGATGCCGCCTTCGGTGGACCTGGGGGATCAGGGCGTGGTTTCGCTGCACGTCAAGATCATGCGCGACGGCAGCGTGCCGGATCCGGAGCCGGTGATGCTGTACGGTTCGGGCAAGGAGCCGCTGGACCGCGCGGCGGTTTCTTCGATTCGCGCTTCGAACCCATTCCCTCCGCTGCCTGCGCAGTTTAAGGGACCGTACATCGAAGTGCGGTATACGTATTATTACAACCTGCAGCCACCGAACCAGTAGAAGACACTAGATCCATATGAAACTTTCGCGGCATCAGGTGATCGGCAGCGTGGTGCTGGCGCTGATTGTGCTGGCGGTGCTGGTGGTGCGCGCGTGGCCGCTGCTGTTTCCCAAATGAACGTGAACGCTGAGTCTCCTCTAATTGTTATCGTTGGACCAACCGCTTCGGGAAAATCGGCGCTGGCGGTGTGGCTGGCGCGGGAGCTTGGCGGGGAAGTGGTCGCGTGCGATTCCACGCAGCTTTACCGCGGCTTTGATGTGGGAACAGCGAAGCCTACTGCGGAAGAGCGGCAGGGCGTGGCGCATCATCTGATTGACGTGCTGGACCCGCGGGAAGAGTCCACAGCGGGAGGATATCGGGAGCGGGCGATTGCGGTGCTAGAGGATCTTCGCGCGCGGAAGCGGCTGCCGATTTTCACTGTGGGGACAGGGCTGTATTTGCGGGCATTGCTCGAAGGGCTGGCCGACGTGCCGCTGCGGTCGGAAGAGTTGCGCGAGCGATTGTGGGCCAGCGTTGCGGCGCATCCGCCGGGGCATCTGCACCGCATCCTGAAGCGGATGGATCCAGCTTCGGCGGAAAAAATCGCGCCGGGCGACGAGCAGAAACTGATCCGCGCGGTCGAAGTCTGCCTGCTGGCGAAGAAGCCGCTTTCGGAAATGCATCGGGCGGGTAGAAATCCGCTGCGCGGCTGGCGTCCGATAAAAATTGGGATGTCGCCGGAACGAGAAGCGCTTTATGAACGCATCCACGCGCGAACCGACGCGATGCTCGCCGTCGGATGGATGGAAGAGGTGCGTGGACTAGTCGCCAGCGGCTTGCCCGCTGACGCCAAGCCATTCGACTTCATCGGCTATCGCGAATTGCGAGCGGTGCTCAACGGCGAAATGAAACTCGAAGAAGCCAAGGCCGCGATTCAGCAAGCCACGCGCCGCTATGCCAAGCGGCAACTGACCTGGTTCCGCCGCGACGCGCAGATCCACTGGTTCTCCGGTTTCGGACAAGACACTGCAATCCGGAAGCAAGTCCTAGCTTGGACCCGTGACCAATTGTAGATGGTCAGTTCTCGATTGCGCGCGACAGGTTCCGTGCGGACCGCTTGGCTGGTAAGATGGGGCCAATGGTGAAACATTCAAATAGGGTTACATCGGAAACGGTCGCTTGGGGCTACATGATTGGTGAAGCGATTGCCGGCGCTGCGATATTGCTCCTCTCCGCATACTGGATTTTCTTTCGAAAATAAGAGACAAACTGATGACTTGTCGGCCTCCTGGGCCGGTTGCGACTAGGGCTTGCTTCGATCAGCAGGCACCAAAGCAGTCGTGTCGGTGACGAGGCCGGATCCTAGGGTAAGAGAGTACAAGGGCAGGAGTAAACACCTGCCCGTTTCTTGTACTTCTTGCCAGTTTCCACCGTATATACGCGGGCCTAGATTGCTGGGTACCCGCCCAAGGTGGAACTATGAACGATATCAGCCCTTCGGTAATCAAGGATTGGTACGCGCTGGGAAGCCTGGTTGCCCAAATCGGGTTCCTGGTTGCGGCGGTCTGGTTTGCGCGCAATTTCCTCAGAACAATCAGGGCGTTTCAGGAGCAGGTTGGCGCGCTGCTGAAGCTCTCGATCACGTCGGGGCCTGGGGAACGGCAACCCGCGAATACGGCTGCGAGAAACGTGCTGGCAGAAGGGAGCCCGTACTGGCTGCCCCCTACGCCTTCGGCGCAGACTGCGCCACAGGCTGACCCAGCGGAACACATTGAGCGGGGGCCGAACCTGTTTGTTGCCGGCTGGCAGCATCTGGTGCACTGGCTGCGGGAACCGATGGGCGGAGCAAAGGTGTCGTACCGGCGGCGGGTGATGAATTGGCTGCAGGCACCGGTCGGACACTGAAGCGTAGGCAGTAAAAGCATTTAGGATATGAAGAGCGCCCGCCTCAGAAGGCGGCCGCTACAAAGGCTGAACGGAAGGGCCACCTGAAGGCGGCGGCTACAGGGGAACTGGCGGGTAGCACAAAGGCAGGTGAGTTATGGACGAGATGAAACCGAAGGAAACCGCATACTCAGCGGAGAGGGCGCCGGTTGCACCGGTGTCGGCACCGGCGGAAGTGAGCGCGCAGGCTTCTCCGGCTGGAGTGGTGGGGGCGACGCAGGAGGCTGGGAGATCTTCAGGGCTGGTCAGCTTTCTGCAATTCGTGGCTAGCAGCCTGCCCACATCCATGGAAGAGTTTTCCGCGTTTCTGAAACACAGCCGGCGGGTGTGGCTGATGACGGCCGGGATCATCATCGGAGTGGCGGCGCTGGTGAACTTGACGGCGCGCGCGGCGGAGTGGGCCAAGAACGCGCGGGAGCGGCGGCAGTTACACGCGATAGCGACGTTGACGCCGGAACATTTGTTCGCGCGGTGCGGGGCGCCCGCCGAGGATGTGAGCAAGGAAGTTTATCCCGTGGTGATGCGGACTCTGACCTATGCGCATCGCGGGGGCGAAAAGATGGTGGTTTCCTTCAGCCGGACGGCCGAGGAAAAGAGTGACTGGGTGTTCCTCTCCATGCAGAACGAAAACGGCGTCGCAGTTGAAGACACCCCGGAAGCAAAAATCGCGGCGATGCCGTGCCTGGACTCGAAGAAGTAAAACCCTTCTATATTGCTGCGATTGGACGCGCGCGAGGCTAGGCTGCGCCCAGGACTTGCGCGAAGACGGATTGGTCTACGTTGCCGCCGGTGGCGATGAGGGCGATTCGCTTGCCTTTTAGCGTGGAGGATTCTTTTGTGGCAGCGGCCAGTGCTGCTGCGCCGGCTCCTTCGACTACGTTGTGGGTGTCGGTGAACAGGGCGCGCATCGCGGCGGCAACTTCGTCGTCGGTTACGCGGAGGACATGGTCCACATTTTCGAGCATGATTTCGAGAGCTTCTTCGTTTCCGAGGCGGCAGGCGAGGCCGTCAGCAAGTTTCGTGGTAGCCGGAGCTTCGACGACTTTTTTCTGCTGAAACGATAGCGCGTAGGTTGGGGCTTGATCGGAGACGACGCCGACGAGTTTGGTCTTCAATCCGAGAGCGTTGCGTACCGCGGCAGCGGAGCAGATTCCGGAGCCCATACCGATCGGGACGTAAGCGACGTCGATCTCCGGCACGGCCGTGAAGAGTTCCAGCCAGTACGTCGCGATGCCCAGCACGATGTTGCGGTGATAGGGGGGCACGAGGTGATAACCAAGCTCCGTGGCAAGTTTCCTGGCGTGCTCCAGTGAGGACTGGAAATCATCGCCATGCTCGATGAGCTTTGCGCCTTGCGCGTGCATCGCCGCATTCTTCGTCACGCTGTTTCCGTGCGGCACCACGATCACACATTCCAGCTTTTTCCGCTGGGCGGCGAGAGCTACCGATTGGCCGTGATTCCCGCGCGTTGCGGCGATCAAGCCGCGCGTGCCGGGCTCGCGCTTGAGCAGCTCTTCGGCGTAGACGATGGCGGTGCGCGCTTTGAACGCGCCGATGGGCGTGTGATTTTCGTGTTTCACCCAGACTTCGGTGCCAAGCCGCTCGCAGAGCAGCGGCCAACAATACTGCGGCGTCGGCAGCATCAGGCGATAGACCAACTCCGCCGCCGCCCGCACTTCATCCAACGTTGGCAAACTTGCCGTGGCTTGTCTGGCTTGCCCGGTACTCATCGCGGCACCTCGTAGTGCGCTGCATTCTCGCCGCGCAACTGTC
>DASSGJ010000355.1:0-4952 GCA_035693545.1 Candidatus Acidiferrum sp. | reverse complement strand
GAGCCGGGGCGGGAATCAACTGGATGGAAGTAGTTGCGGGTTCAGCTGGGGAGTGGCGAGGGCGGAGTTCCCTTCCCGTGATAAACTGGAGAGGAAATTCATACGCAAGAGACTGAGGAAGAGGAAGAACACCGTGTCTGACCACAAGCAGGATGAGGGATTCAAGGTGATTGACCGGCGGCCGTTTACCGCCGAGGGCGAGATGCGCAAAGAGGTGGTGGAAGAGCAGGAGCGGGAAGCGCGGCGGGAAGAAGTGAAGGAGCAGGCTGTCGCGCAAGCGGCGGCGGATGCGAAGGCGGCGTCGGCTCCTCCGGCGGAGACGCCGAAGAAGGTGCAGGCGTTCGAGAACCTGGTGCGGATGATCGGGAGCAATGCGGCGATGGTGCTGGGGGCGTATGCGGATCCGCGGACGGGGGAGCCGGTGATTGATCCGGAGGCGGCGCGGGAGTTGATTGATATGCTGGATGCGTTGCATGTGAAGACGAAGGGTAATCTGGCGCCGGAAGAGGATTCGATGCTGCTGGATCTGCTGGGGAAGTTGAAGATGACGTACCTGGAGATTAATAAGGCGATGGCGGCGCAGATGGCGCAGGCGCAGGGGGCGTTGAAGGGGGAAAAGCGGAAGTAATTCGAAATTAGAAAATGGAAATTAGAAAATGGGAAGAGATCCCAGGTGCTGATTGGCGGCGCTTGGGATTTTTTGTTTTTGGCGAAAGACAAAGAGAAGAGTTCACACAGAGGACACGGAGGAGGAGCACAGAGCTCACAGAGAAAAAATACAGGGATACGGAGAAGAGATTTGGTGCGGTTGGATCGTAAGAGCCCACCCTTTGCCAAAACCGCAAAGGATGGGGCACCCTCAAGTTCATTTGAGATTTGATTGTTGATCGAAAACCCAAGAGGGCCGGGCAAGCCCGGCCCCTACAATGGTGGATGGGGGTGTGGGACAATTGCGCTGTGGCGGAACCGAAGATGAGTAGTGAACGGTTGCGGGTGACGGTGCTGGGATCGGGAACGTCGATGGGCGTGCCGACGCTGGGGTGTCATTGCGCGGTGTGCGAGTCGGCGGATGCGCACGACAAGAGGCTGCGGCCTTCGCTGCTGCTCTCGCGGGGCGAACAGAATGTGGTGATTGATACGACGCCGGATTTCCGGACACAGGCTTTGCGTGCGGGGATTGACCGGCTGGACGCGGTGATCCTGACGCACGGGCACGCGGATCATATTTTGGGATTTGACGATTTGCGGCCGTACAACTTCAAGCAGCGGGCGGCGATGCCGGTGTATGGGAATGAGGAGACGTTTCGCGTGATTCGGCGGGCGTTTGCGTATGTGTTTGACGACAAGCCGACGTTGAGCAGCATTCCGAGCGTGAAGTTGAACTTGATCAAAGGGCCGTTTGAGGTGATGGGCGTGCGGTTTGTGCCGGTGCCCCTGGTGCATGGCGAGATGGAAGTGCTGGGATTCCGGTTCGGGAGGGCGGCGTACCTGACGGACTTCAGCCGATTGCCGGAATCGAGTGCAGCGCTGCTGGAGGGGTTGGATGATTTGATATTGGATGCGTTGCGAGACGTGCCGCATCCGATGCATATGACGGTGGAGCAGTCGCTGGCGCTGATTGATCGGTTGAAGCCGAAGCGGGCGTGGTTCACACATATTGCGCATGAGTTGGGACATGCGGCTACGAATGAGCGGTTGCGGAAGGCGGGGTATCCGCAGGTGCAGCTGGCGTATGACGGGTTGACGTTTGAGGTGGGGGAAGAAGAAGTGGCGAGTGAAAGGCAGGATGGCGGCAAGGGATTGCAGGTATTCAACTCGGCAGCGGGTTGGGCTGCTGTGTTTCGGAAAGAAGGAAAAGACTTACCACAGAGGACACAGAGGAAGAACACAGAGGGCGCGGAGAAGAGTAGAGAGTCTGTGGCGTTAGAACGTAATAACCCACCCTTACAAACCAAGGGTGGGGCACCCTCAAGTTCAGATGGGCAGCGACTTCCGATGGAAAACCCAAGAACGAAAGCGCGCGGGAGTGTGATTGCGATTGGGAATTTTGATGGGATCCATTTGGGGCATCAGCGGCTGCTGGAACATTGCATCGGGTTGGCGCGGGAGAGCGGAGCGGTGGCTACGGCGTTGACGTTTGAGCCGCTACCGCAGAAGGTGCTGCGGCCGGAGTCGGCGCCGCTGCGAATTTCGACGGACGAGCAGAGGCTGGAGTGGTTTGCGGCGCTGGGAATGGAAGCGGCGGTGGTGTTGCCGTTTACGGTGGAGTTGTCGCAATTGGCGCCGCAGGATTTTGTTGAGGAAATTCTGGTGCGGCAGTTGCAGGTGCGGGCAGTGGTGGTGGGAGATAATTTTCGGTTTGGGCACCGGCAGGCAGGAGACGTGAAATTTTTGCGGGAACTGGGAATGCGAGATGGATTTGACGTGATTGTGCACGAGCCGGTGGTGGTGGACGGAAAGATCGTGTCGAGCACGGTGATCCGGAAATTGATTGCAGGGGGAGACGTGACGCGGGCGGCGCGAATGCTGGGGCGGGCGTTTGCATTGACGGGAGAAGTGGTGCCGGGGACGGGGACTGGGCGGAAGTTTACGTTCCCGACGCTGAATTTGAAGGCGGAGCAGGAGCTGCTGCCGGCGCGGGGGGTCTACATTACGCGGACGGTGATGGAGGGAGAGCCGAGCAGTCACCGGAGCGTGACGAATGTGGGTATGCGGCCGACGTTCAATGGAACGGGGCTGACGGTGGAGACGCACCTGCTGGATTATTCGGGGAACTTTTCGCCGAAGCGGATTGAGGTGCGGTTCTGGAAGAAATTGCGTGAGGAGAAGAAGTTTTCGGGGCCGGGGGAGTTGAGGGCGCAGATTGCGAAGGATATTGCGCGGGCGAACGGATTTTTTGCGAGGTTGAGGAGGGAGATAGGAAAGAGGTTGGTTCGGACTGCGGACTAAAAGAGAGAGCGTTCACCACAGAGGAACGACTAAGACAAACAATTTGACGTGGTTGCCGTGGTCCCTCCACTCCATGGCCGACGTTCGCGCGGCGCGAACGGAAGACAAATCGGCCATTCCGGTCGGGATGACATTGTTGCTCGATGCAAGGTTAGGTGATTGAAGTTGAATCTAAACCCGCACCCTGAAAAGCGCAGGGTGCGGCACCCGCCGGAGAAGAGAAACCCAAAACATTACATGGAGCGGAGGTCCCAGTTTTTGGAGCCTGGGTCAGGGGCGGGCTGCGGCTTGGTGTGCGCGGGATGGAGGCCGGACATGGAGCGGTCCACGAGGCGGAGAACGATTGGGGAGAGGGCTGCGGCGATCAGGAGACACGCGAAGAAAAGGTGCCGGGAGTGGCGCTGGTTTTGTTCGAGCAAGAGTTGCATGAAGAGATAGACACCGCAGCACCGGAGAAAGTGCCTGGAGGAGCGGGTGATTGGGTGGCGACGGGGATGGTTATGCGTCACAGCGGGCTCCTATGGGGTTGAGGGAGCATGGGACAGGAGGATGGACCATGCGAATGAACGGGGCTGTGGGTGTGTGTGTTGCGGGATTGTGCCTGGGAGTTTTTCTGGTGGGGAGCGGGACCGCGCTGGCTCAGACGACTGAGAAGAAGATTGAAAAGGTGCCGGTGGTACAGAGCAACCCGAGTTCGGGGAAGCAGATGTTCAAGGACTATTGCGCGGTGTGCCATGGGACGGACGGCAAAGGCGGCGGGCCGGCGGCGGATGCGCTGAAGACAGCGCCGGCGGATTTGACGACGATGGCGAAGCGGTATGGAGAGAAATCGGTGGCGTTGAAGGTGGAAGCGGCGCTGGAGTTTGGCGCGCAAAAAAAGGCCCATGGGACGTCGGAGATGCCGGTTTGGGGGCCGCTGTTCAGCGCGACGGACCAGAACCAGCCGACGGTGAGGATGAGGATCACTAACCTGGCGAAGTATGTGGAGACGTTGCAGCAGAAGTAGTTAGAGCCCGCAAGAGTTGAGAAAAAGATAACTGGAAGATCGCGGCCGGCAGCATTGTTGCTGTCGGCCGCAGCTGTTTTTCAAGGTCACTTTCAAGAAGGGAAAAAGATAACGCAGAGGCGCGGAGGACGCAAAGGCTCGCAGAGAAGAACATTAAGGAAAGCACGGTTAATTTGGAATGGTTGCCGTGGTCCCTCCACTTCGCGGCCCGACGCGCCAAAGAGCGGCGCGGGAGAAAAGATCGGGCCGCTACGGTCGGGATGACAGTATTGCTCGGTGCAGGGGTGGGTGATTGAGGTTGAATCTAAACCCGCACCCTTAAAAACCACAAGGGTGCGGCACCCGGCACCAGGCTTAGTGCTTCACGAGTTGACGGAGAAATTTAGTGAACGGCGGGGTGCCAAGACCAACGATGGTGCCAACGAAGACAGCCTCACGAACGACCGGCCAGACGGCCAACCCAACATCGTGAAGTCTGAAAAGTGCAAGGACCGCCAGAAAACCTGTGACTACAAAAGCCCAGATTGTCACTCTCAGTACTATCGTTTGCCGCGCGGTTGGTGCTCTATTTTCGATCACCGGTATTCCTCCAAATCACTAGAGTTTGAAGAGTTCGCGGAGGCGTTTGGTTTGCTGGCGGGAGACGGGGATTTCGGAGGATTTCTTGTCGTTCATTTTGAGCATGAAGCTGGATTTGAACCAGGGGACGACTTCCTTGATGTGATGGATGTTGACGAGAAAGGACCGGTGGGGGCGCCAGAAGGAGTCGGGGTCTAGGGTAGCGTGGAGTTCCTCGAGGGTGCGGTAGTTGGAGGAGCCTTCGAGGTCTTTGGCGGTGACGGAGATGAGGCCGCCCTCGATGGAGGCGAAGATGAGGTCTTCGGCGTCAACGAGGAGCATGCGCTGCTGGGAGCGGATGAGGATTTTGGAGGGTTGGGTGGAGTTGGATTTGGGAGCGGAGAGTTGGGAGACGAGCTGCTCGAGGCGCTCGGTGGTG
>DASSGJ010000354.1:0-4409 GCA_035693545.1 Candidatus Acidiferrum sp. | reverse complement strand
CGCGCGGTGCTTGTTGGATTGACGTCGCTGCACTATCTCGCCACGGCGAGTTGGATTGGCGGGCTGCCCTACCTGCTGCTGGCGATGAAACGCATTCCCGAGCAAGGCGTTCGGATCAGAATCAGCCGGCGATTTTCCGGGTTGGCGCAGATCAGCGTTGCGGTGTTGTTCCTTGCCGGGTTCGGAATGAGCCTGGTATTCGTCGGTTCGTGGAATGCGCTCTATGGCACGGCTTACGGAATTATGGTGGGAACGAAGGTCGTGCTGTTCGGGTGCCTGCTGCTGTTGGGCGCGGCAAACTATTTCATCGTGCGAGGAGGGGGCGCGGCCTCCACAAGCGGTGCAACGAGCCTTACCCGATTCGGTGAAGTGGAACTCGGCATTGGCCTGACGGTGATTCTGGCGGCGGCTTCGTTGACATCGCAGCCTCCTGGGGCGGACCTGACCGAGGACCGCGTGAGCCTGCACGAGATTGCGGTTCGTTACGCGCCGCGGATGCCACGGTTGACCAGTCCGCCGCTCGGCGATCTTTCGCCGGCGGGCAAGGAGATGGAGCGGAAGGCAAAACTTGCTGGCGTTAAAGTTCCGGCCGCGTTCATGCCTGGAGAAAGTTTCGCTCATCCGGATACGCCGGGAGACATTGCCTGGTCGGAATACAACCACGCCTGGGCGGGACTAATCATCTTTTTTATGGGCTTGCTGGCGCTGCTTTCGCGCAATCAATATTTTGCATGGGCCAAGATCTGGCCGTTAATGTTCCTGGGGCTTGCGGTATTTTTATTTTTGAGAGCCGACCCGGAAAACTGGCCGCTCGGGCCCAACGGTTTCTGGGCCAGCTTTGGGGAAGCCGACGTGTTGCAGCATCGCGCGGCGGTTCTGCTGATTATTGTTTTCGCGCTGTTCCAGTGGGCGGTGGAAACAAACCGGGTAAAATCCCACGCCGCTGCGCTGGTCTTCCCCGGTGTTTGCGCCATCGGTGGAATCGTGTTGCTGACGCACATGCATGCTGTGACGAACATCAAGCAGGAGATGCTGATCGAGTTGAGCCACACGCCGTTGGCTATTTTTGGGGTAATGGCGGGCTGGGCACGCTGGCTGGAGCTCCGGCTGCCGCAGGAAAACAGCACACGGAAATACCTGGGATGGGTGTGGCCGGTGTGTTTTATTTTTGTGGGATTGATTTTGATGGATTATCACGAGGCGTAGGGATGGGAGTTATCGGTAATCTGTAATCAGTAATCGGTCAGAGCGGATGCTGCGCTCGTTGTGAATGGGGATTACATGAGCAAGTCGGCGCTGGTGGTGGTGGATGTGCAGCGAGACTTCTGCGAGGGCGGGGCGTTGGCTGCGGCCAACACGCTTTCGCTGCTTCCGCCGTTGCAGAAATTCATTGAAGAGGCGAAGCGGCAAGGCGTGCTGGTTGTGTTTACGCAGGACTGGCACCCGGCCAATCACAGTTCGTTTAAGGCGAATGGCGGGCCGTGGCCGGTACATTGCGTAGCTGGAACGCCGGGTGCGGAACTTATGCCGCCGGTCCGCGCCGGGGCCACCGATGTTGTAATTCATAAGGGAGTTGGAGTGAACGGAGCGGGATATTCCGGGTTTGACGAGACGTCGCTTTTGAAACAATTGCAGGACAAAGGCGTCAGCCGGGTAGGCGTGGCCGGAATCGCGACGGAGTATTGCGTGCGCGCGACGGCGCTGGACGCTTTGAAAGCCAAGTTTGACGCCACTGTGCTGGAAGATCTGATCCGCGCGGTTCAGGAAAAAGAAGCGCCGCACGTTCTGGCGGAGTTACGACAGGTGGGAGTGAAACTGGGGAATTCGGCGAGCTGGCTCGCCGCCGCTAAGTAGATTTTTTTGGATTTACGGCAAGAAGCCGTTGAATCAGTTCTGCGCTAAAAGCGCGTCGAAGTACGAAGTCATCTCCGCGGAATTCCAGTCCTGAGGCCCAATCACTTTCCGGGCAATTTTCCCTTTGCGATCGATAATGTAGGTTTCCGGATACATTACCGTGCCGTAGTCCTGGGCCGATTTTTTGGAAGGGTCGCGCGAGGTCAGGAAATTGATGCCGTGATCCTGGATAAATTTGCGGTAGGCCGCTTCGTCGTCGTCCACGCTGACACCGAGCACCACAGCGTTTCGCGACGCGAGGCGCTTGTTCAGTTCGATCAGGGAGGGAGTTTCTTCGACGCACGGCGGGCACCAGGTGGCCCAGTAGTTCAATACCACCACTTTGCCGCGCAGGTCGGAGAGGTGAGACGGCTTTCCGTTGAGATCGAGCGGAATGTCTTCCGCGGTTTTTCCGGCGACGGAAGATTCGCCCTGACGATAGTGGGGAAGCGTAAAGAAGGCCAGAACCGCGAAGGCAAACCCCATACTGCCCCAGGCCATGATTTTACGGAGGACGTTGCTCATATAACGCTATAATATCGTACAGAACCCGCGCCGAAAAGCAGGAATCGTCCCGACACCCATGAACCAATCCACCACCACTAGCGGACGTGTCAGCGCAATCGTTCCCGCGCGGAACGAGGAAGCGGTGATTGCCGCGTGTGTAGAATCGCTGACGAGGCAACAGGAAATTTCGGAAATCCTGGTGGTTGATGACCAATCGTCCGACCGAACGGCGGAAATTGTGCGGTCTCTTTCGAACCAATATGCGAATTTGAGATTGATCAAAGCCCCTGAATTGCCCGCAGGGTGGGTAGGGAAAAACAACGCCGTGTGGACCGGCGCGAGGGAAGCACGCAGCGAATGGCTGCTGTTTACCGACGCGGACGCCGTGCATGCCGGGGATTCCGCTGCGAAAGCTCTTGCGATTGCGGCGGAAAATGACGCGGCGCTGGTTTCTTTTTCGCCGGAACAGGTGATGGAAAGCTGGTATGAAAAGGCTGTCATTCCGTATGTGTTCACGCGGCTCAATAAACGATTCCGCTTCGCGGACGTGAACGACCCCAAAAGTCCTGCGGCCGCCGCTAACGGGCAATTCATTCTCATTCGTCGCGACGCCTACGACACAATAGGAGGCCACGCCAGCATCGCAGGCGACGTTCTGGAAGATGTGGCGTTGGCGGGGCGGGCGAAAGCGGCGGGCTATCGCATCTGGTTCGGCGTTGGGAAGGGGATTGTTCGCGTGCGAATGTATCGCTCTTTCGCGGCGATGTGGGAAGGCTGGAAAAAGAATCTCTATTTGCTGTTGGGGGGAGACGCGAGTGCTGCAAAAGCGGAAATCGGCCGCGCAGTGTTGCCTGTTCTGCTGGTGCTTCTGGCGACGGTGACCGCCGGAGGAATCTCAGAGTCCATTTGGTTTTCCGCGAGCATACTCGTTTTGGGGCTGCTGGGAATATTGGTTGCGGATGATAAGGAGCTGGAATCCAGCGGCTTTCCCCGGCGACTTCTGGTTTATGCGATCCAGGGGCGTATCCTGTTCGCGGCGGTGCTCTGGGCTTCGTATCGCAGCCACTGCCGCGGGCGGCTGGAATGGAAAGGACGAGCGTATCCTGCGGGTACCCCCCGCGCATCCAAAGGATAGAAGAACTTATGGTGTATCTCACGCGAAAACTGGAGTTTTCCGCCTCGCATCTCTATCACAACCCCGCGTTGAGCGCGGAGGAGAACAAGCGGATATTTGGCAAGTGCAACAACCCGCGCGGGCACGGGCATAACTACACGCTGGAAGTAACGGTGGCGGGCGAGCCGGACCCGGTGACTGGGATGGTGCTGGACTTGAAAGAGTTGAAAGAGATTCTGGAGCGGGAAATTACGCAACGTATGGATCACCGCTTCTTGAATTACGAGGTGGCCGAATTGAAGGACCAGATTCCCACGTGCGAAAACGTCGCCCGGGTGATCTGGAATCTGCTGGAGCCTAAAATTAACAAGGGGCGGCTGCACAAGGTGCGGTTGTACGAGACACCGGATTTGTATGCCGATTGCTACCGCAACGGAGCGCACGGCGCATGAGGGATGGGCTCAAAATCGAATTGGGACGGCGCTACCGGTTTTCGGCGTCGCACCGGTTGCACAGCGCGAAGCTGAGCGAAGAGGAAAACTACCGGGTCTATGGGAAATGCAACAACCCTTACGGGCACGGCCATAACTACGTGGTGGAGGTCAACGTGTCTGGAACGGTGGACCCCGCGACAGGCATGATCGCGAATCTGGCGGATCTGGACAGCTTTGTGGAAAGGGAAGTGATCGAACCCTTCGACCACAAATCGCTGAACGAGGATGTCGAAGCGTTCCGGGAGAATGTGCCGACCACAGAGAATATCTGCAAGGAGATTTTCGCGCGCCTGAAACACTTCCCGAAGGCAAAGCTCGAGCGAGTCCGGGTGGAAGAAACCGGAAACAACACGTTCGAATACGCGGGGGAAGAACTTTAGGATCGCTTGGCGGTCCAGTAA
>DASSGJ010000353.1:0-54270 GCA_035693545.1 Candidatus Acidiferrum sp. | reverse complement strand
CCGCGAAAGCGGAAATCACATACGCCTTACCGCTCAGCTCATTCAAGTGAAGGACCAAACTCACTTGTGGTCACAGGATTACGACTATCTGGCGAAAGACATCCTCAATGTCCAAGACGATGTAGCCAAGGCTGTTGCGCGAGAGATCCGGCTGCGTTTCAGTTCGCAACCACAAGCAGACTTGACACGAACGCGCTCAGTCAATCCGGATGCCTTCGATGCCTACTTACAGGGGTACTACTTCTTCCAGCGGAACACCGACAAAGATATGGAAATGGCAGCAAAGTATTACGAACGGGCGACCCAACTTGATCCCTCCTATGCTTTGGCTTGGGTCGGGTTGTCCTGGGTGCGCAACCGGCGAGCCAATATGGGCCTTATTCCCAGTGAAGAAGGTCGCCGACTTGCGCGTCAGGAAGTTGAGCGAGCTTTAGCGCTGAACCCGAACTTGGCAGAAGCCCATGCTCAAATGGGACGAATTAAACAACAGGTCGACTTCGATTGGGCTGGAGCGAATGCGTCCATCCAGCGGGCGATTGCTCTCGAACCTGGAGATCCCGACATTCTACGATTGGCGGCTTTCTCGGCAGCCCTTCTCGGCCACTTAGACGAAGCTCTTCAATTGAATCGCCGAGCGGTTGACTTGGATCCGCTCAATGCAACTAGTTGGGAGCAGCTTGCAGAGACCGAGTATTTCATGGGACAGCTAAATAAAGCTGCAGAGGATGCCAAGAAGGGCCTTGAACTGAGTCCCGATTCTTGGGCCCCTTTGCTGTTAAGCAAAATCTATGTAATGCAGGGGCGGCCTCAGGATGCTTTGCCGGAGATCGAGCAGGTACGCTTTCCTCCCCAACGCGTATTTCTGTATGCGATTGCGTACTACGCGCTTGGTCGAAAAAAAGAGTCGGACGCCGCATTGAGTGAGTTAATTGCCAAATATCGCGCAGATGATGCTCACCTGATCGCCCAGGTTTATGCGTTCCGGAACCAGTCCGACGAAGCGTTCAAGTGGCTTGACCTTGCTTATGCCCAACGTGACAGCGATCTGGTCGGAACGAAAGTGGAACCCCTACTGAAGAGGTTGCACAAGGACCCGCGATTTGCCGCGGTCTTGAAGAAGCTCAATCTGCCGACTTGAAATGTGCTGCCATACGCGCAATTTCTACAATTTCTGAGAAACGGGAGCCACCAACTCCCCGATGGGGCCTGGAGCGATGCTTGCTGATTTTGAGCGAGCACGGGGTATGTCGGCGATTCCAGACGCCTTGACCTCGGCGCGTAAATCGAGAAGATCATTAGTCGTCAAACTGCCGAATTTCAGATTCACTGGAAGGTCAAGATTCAGTGTCAGGTCCATAGCGTTTTCCTTTCCGCATTTCCGCGGGCGCGGATTTCTCCGACGCGGTCAGTTCTGATCCCCGACCGTTTTTGCGTTAGGCGAGTGTGATTTGCCGTGACAAATTGTTTACATGGGAATTTGGAACCCGATTCAGAGGAATCCATCTAACAATTTGTGAAACGTGTTGAGGATGATTGCTGAACCGGCCCTAAACCCAGCCTGAACTACCAAAGCCTCCCAGCGCGACAGTTGGCTTCAAAGACGGTCAAGACGTGGGCCTCGTGCGGAACGATTCGCTGACGCGAAAAGTGATCGTACGCGGGAAGGACGCATGGGTGTGTTCGAACGCGTGGCAAAGCAGCCAGGCGAGTGCAATCGGAAGATCGAACACAAGGAGAAAGAAAAGATGTCGAGAACAAATCGTAGCGTGTCGTTGTCAAAGGCGGTGTTTACCGCCGCACTGATGTTGGTCTCGGGGCTAGGCGCGCGAGGCCAGTCGGATGATGCGCCTCCGGGAGAGTGGCGAATCGCCGGACAGAGTCTGAATAACAGTTGGAGCCAGCCGGCAGAGCGCACCATCAGTCCGGCGAACGCCAGCGGGTTGAAGCCGAAATGGGTGTTCACAACCGGCGGCGATGTTTCCGCGACGCCAACGGTGGACGGCAACGCGGTGTACTTTCCCGATTGGAGCGGCAATCTTTACGCGGTGGAGAAAGAGAGCGGCCGGCTGATCTGGTCGCACAAGATCTCCGATTACGACGGCGTTGAGGGAGCGATCTCTCGCGTGAGTCCCGCGGTGGATGGCAATCAGGTGATCATCGGGGACATCGAGAGTTCGAAGCTGGTTCACAAAGGCGCGAACGTGATCGCGGTGGACAAGCAATCAGGGGTGCTGCGGTGGATGACGCAGGTGGATCCGCATCCGGCGGCAATCATCACTGGTTCGCCGGTGATCTTCGACGGCGTTGTTTACATTGGCGTCTCGTCGAATGAAGAAACGCTGGCGACGGACCCGAACTATCCGTGCTGCAGTTTTCGTGGGAGCATGGTGGCGCTGAACGAAAAGACCGGCGCGATTCTCTGGAAGACGTTCGACATGCCCGACAACGGCGGACAGGTTGGTGGATACAGCGGCGGGGCGATCTGGCAACCACCCGCGATTGATGCAA
The DNA here is from genome assembly GCA_035693545.1 of Candidatus Acidiferrum sp. Taxonomy (GTDB): domain Bacteria; phylum Acidobacteriota; class Terriglobia; order Acidiferrales; family UBA7541; genus Acidiferrum. The sequence goes on along the minus strand of DASSGJ010000353.1, from coordinate 51,762 downwards.
AGCGCGGAACGCTGTTCATCGGCACCGGAAACAACTACACGGCGCCGGCGGACGTGGAAGCTTGCCAGAACGCGACTCCGCTGGCGAACTGCGTCGCGGCGGACGATTTCTTCGACACGGCACTAGCGTTGGATTTGAAGACGGGAGCGATCAAGTGGTCGAAGATGCTGGAAAGCTTTGACACCTGGACAGTGGCGTGCATTCTTCCCGGAGGAGCAACAAACCCGAATTGTCCGGTACCAGTCAGCCCTGATTTCGATCTGGGAGGGTCTGGTCCCAATTTGCTGGATAACATTGTCGGGTTCGGCCAGAAGAGCGGCATCTACTGGGCGTTGAATCCCGACAACGGCAACATTGTTTGGAGTACACCGGTGGGGCCAGGCGCTTCGCTCGGAGGCATCGAGTGGGGAACGGCGACGGACACCAAGCGGATTTATGTCGCTATCTCGAATAGCGACATGCTGCCGTACACGCTGGTGCCCTCTGGACAGAAGATTACCTGGGGTTCGTGGAGCGCGCTGGATGTTGCCACGGGGAAAATTCTCTGGCAGACGGCGGATCCCACTCCTGGCAGCACTGACCGGGGTTCGGTGAGCGTTGCGAACGGGGTCGTGTATGCTGGCTCCAATTCAGGACGGATGTATGCGCTGGATGCGACCAGCGGGAAAATCCTCTGGAACTTCGCGAGCGGGGGCTCTGTGATTGACGGGCCATCGATCGTGGACGGCGCCCTCTACTGGGGATCCGGTTACAGGGAGATCGCCGGAACCGGAAATAACAAAGTGTTCGCGTTCGCTCTGGCCGGAGGGAAGGATCACAGAGAAAACTCCAACGGCGAGAACGGCCAGTCCGGCGAACACGGCGGGCAAAAGTGACGGCTTGCTGTGAAGATACGCAGAGACGACGCATCCTTTGCGTGAGAGAGAATTCACTGCGGTGATCGGCCGGACGTTCTAGTGATCCTGTAGTGAAGACTCCGTGCTTCGAAACCCGAGAAAATCGTGCTTGGAGCGATTTCTCGGGTTTTTTTGTTGCGCGGAACAGAGATCGCACCAAAAACAAATACCTGATCCGCGGTCGGCGAATCCAATATCTTCGCGACTGCCTTTCCTTCGCGGATTCCCCTGATTTGGGCGTCATTCAGGCCAACGAACTCGCGAGAGAACTCCTCGGGCTCGGCCGCCTTGTCCGTTGTCGGAATTCCCGATCCGATGACGGGAGAAACTAACAGTGCGGACAAAACCACAGCCCTTGTTAGGATGAGTTGCCTCATTGTTGGGCAAAGACCCATTATTGGGAGCATTTGTGCAACTGTTGTGCGACCAGTTTTAACAAAATTACCGCGGCTTTTCAGCCATTGATCCCTTGCCGGACACGCAAAAGGTCTCAACTTTCTGGATTCGTCTTGAACCGGTTCTTGTCGATTTTCAGCGCCCTAATCTTCGATTCCAGCGTTGACCGCGGTATGCCCAATTTAGCCGCGGCCCCCGTGGGTCCAAATACACGCCCACGGCTTGCTCTAAGAGCTTCCTCAATGATGTTCTTCTCTTGAGCCTCGAGTTTTCGAGGCAGCTCAGTGTGGCGCTTCGATTCTGATGCCGCAGACGGCAAAGGTAACCAGCTTTCGTCGATCGAGAATATATCTGTTTCACAGAGGATCACGGAACGTTCGATGACGTTTTGTAACTCGCGGATGTTTCCTGGCCAGGGATACGACTGAAGCAATTCCAGCGTCTTCTTGTTGACACGTTTTATGTTCTTGCCGGCTTTTCGCGCATAGCAATCGATAAAGTATTCGACGATCAGCGGAATGTCCTCACCTCGTGCTCTAAGAGGAGGAATCTCAATCGGGAAGACATGCAAGCGGTAAAACAAATCACTGCGGAACGACCCAGTGCTGATGGCGGCCTGTAAGTTACGATTGGTGGCTGCGATCACTCGCACGTCGGTGCGGATTCGACGACTGCCACCGACACGTTCAAACTCCTGCTCCTGCAGAACACGCAAGAGGGCAATTTGGGTCTCTGCTGGAAGTTCTCCGACTTCGTCCAGGAAGAGCGTACCGCCATTCGCCAATTCAAACCGACCCAAGCGCTGCTGAATGGCGCCTGTGAAGGCGCCCTTCTCATGGCCGAACAGCTCAGAGGCGATAAGATCGCGGGGGATTGCCGCACAGTTCACACTAATGAACGCGCGCGAAGCACGATCTGATCTTCGATGTATGGCGCGTGCAACTAGTTCTTTGCCCGTTCCTGTTTCACCCGTGATGAGGACCGTAGAATCACTCGGTGCGACTTTGGAGATTAGCGAAAGAACACTTTTCAAAGCGGGAGATGTTCCAACGATCTCTTCAAACATCGAGGCTTTGTCGATTTCTTCACGCAATGCCACGTTTTCCTGACGAAGCCTGTCTTCCGCCAACTTGCGGTCTTCGATGTCGGTTCCGGTCACATACCAACGTGTAATTTGGCCCTGTTCGTCGTGCAATGGGTTGTAACGGAGAAAAAACCAGCGATAACTTCCATCGCTTTTGCGCAGTCGCATCTCCAACCCGAAAGCAGCGCCACGGAAGAAAGCACGATCAGAATCCCCGGTGATCCGCTCCCGGTCATCAGGATGAAGGAACTCATTGCTATAGGGTAACGAGCTATTAAACCTCTGCCGCCACTCCTCAAGGGTAAGGCCGAAGTAATCTAGCGCGATGCGGTTTACAAAGAGACCTTTGCGGTTGGGACCGAATACAGCAACAAATTGTGGCGCGAGGTCGACTATCTGACGCAGCTCCATTTCACTTCTGCGCCGTTCCTCCTCTGCTCGTTTACGCTCAGTAACGTCGATCACCGTACCCACAAATTCAACGAGATGGCCCGATGTGCTCAGAACAGGATGACCTAAGACGTGCACGTCCCTGACGGGGCCATCCGGATGCACGATGCGGTAGTCGGCCTCCCACTCTGCCTTCTCGCGGATAGCCATCTCGATTAGTTCCCTGACGCCGGGTTGGTCGTTAGGATGAATCCGCTGAAAGAAATCTTCAAATCGGGGTAAACCATCCTGTGGATCGAAACTCAGAACACGGTAGCATTGCTCCGACCAGTACGTGATATCCCGGTCTGGGCTCCATGCCCAACTCCCTGTTTGGCTGAGTCTCTGCGCCTCCGCCAGGTACGCTTCGCTTTTACCCAAAGCTTGTTCAGCACGCTTGCGCTCGGTCACGTCAATCCCCGCTCCCACAAACTCGCGGTTGCCGCATGCATCCTGCACTACATGAGCTAGGGCATGAATGTGCTTGACTCTCCCATCAGGAAACAGCAAACGATAGGTGTGCTCGAAATGTGTCGCCCCGCCAGAAGCACGATCGATCACTCGTAGAAAATCGTCGCGCTCTTCGGGATGGACGCGCTGCACCACTGAATCTATTGTTAGCTTGACGGAGCGGTCGTACTCGAAGATACGGTAGGTTTCATCTGACCAGACAATCTCGCCAGTGTCAGGTTTCCATCCAAAGCTGCCTGTGTGGCTGAGTTTTTGAGCTTCGGCCAGGTAGGCTTCACGGCGCCGGAGCTCCTGAGTGAGAAGTTCGTGCTCCGTAACGTCCATCAAGGTCCCAATGACTTCCGTGACTTCACCCGACTGCGTAACAGGATGAGCCACGGAATGGAGGTACCTCATGGTTCCATCTGGAAGAATGATTCGGAAATCACCGTACGAGTCTACACACTCCTCGCCACGGGCCTCCATTTTCGCCCGCTGCTGAATCTGCGCCCGATCCTCAGGATGAACCCTCTGCAGTAGCTTTTCCCAAGTGGGCCCTGTTTCTTGCGGGCTGTAGCCGTAAATGCGAAAAATCTCTTCCGACCAGAACAGAGCGTCTGTCCGCACATTCCAGGCCCAGCTACCCGTGTGCGCAAGGCGCTGTCCTTCGGCAAGATAAAACTCGCTTCTTTGCAGTCCCTCGGCGTTGCGGCGGAGCTGTTCTTCCGCCATTTTGCGTTCCTCAATATCGAGGCTCGATCCATACCACTTGACGATGTCGCCGTTTGCATCTCGAAGCGGCACTTTCCGGTGGAACATCCAGCGGTATTCTCCATCAGCTCTGCGGACGCGAGTTTCGAATTCAAAGATTTCTCCAGTCGCAAGGCACGCGCGCCACTTGGCCAAAATTCCTTCAACGTCCTCCGGGTGAACGAAAGCCGTCCAATTCCAGCCGGTTACTTTGTCCAAAGTGACGCCCAGGTATTCCAGCCAAGGTTTGTTGAAGTAATCGAGGTAACCGTCGAGTCTGGCGGTGTGAATCAGGGCAGGAATCGAGTCGACAAGGAGTTGGGAATTCACACGCTCGGATCCCTGTCCTGAGGAGGCCATGGCGGGCATGATACACCCAGAAAATCTGCATGTGACGGCTGTACCTGAGTTTGGTTGAACGCGAATGGTCTCGGCCTTTTCCATTGGTTTGCCCTCCTTTCGATGATCTGGAGCGAATTATGGACCGGCCGGAATCCTGTCGTCTTGAACGGCTCTGCTTCCCCTAGAACGTCTTTGCGCAAAGTCTAAAGGGAGGCGAGCCGACAAATCTTCAATCGTGAATGAGCTGCAGATGCAGCTTAAGTCATCTATTCATAATAGTTTAGCTGGTCGGCACTCCAACGGCCCAGGCCTGGGGAGCATCGGCCCGACAGTGGAAATCGCGGGTGTTTTGTTCAGGCGCTCGCCATTTGTCGAGATTTCGGCGTTGAGAAAACCGCTACGGGTTTGTCTTTTCAACCACTTGCGAGTGGCGCATGAATTGCCATTCAAGCAACGCAAGTTCTGAGTGCGACGAGGAACCAGATGCTGAGGATCACGAGAAAGGGCAACGGCGAGGTGGTCTTTAGAATTAGCGGTCAACTAACTGGGCAAAACGTGGCGGAGATGGAAAAACTCATTGCGGCAGAAACAAAGGGCAAACGAATTGTCTTGGATTGTTCGGATCTCAGGTCGGTAGATGGCGTAGCCGTCAAATTCCTGGAGAAGTGGGAAGCCGACTCTATCAAGCTGAAGAACTGCGGTCTTTACATCCGTGAGTGGGTCCGGAGAGAACGGCTGGAGAGAAAATCTTGCGAGGACCAGGAGACATAGGTAGTGGACGCGTTTCATTTGATTTAGGCGTTTGCAGTGGAAGGAGAAGCTATGGTCACAGCAACACAATCGGCCCACGAAAAAGAACTGAGTGCACGCCTGAGGAAAGCCGCGGATCAGAGGCACTCTGCCGCGTTGGACGCGAAAAAGAGGAGTTCCACCGCGTGCCACTTCGAGGACGCACTGCGGACAAAAGTAGTGGGTCAGGAAGAGGCCGTGCAAGCGCTCGTCGATCTCTACCAAGTGTTCTGCGCCGGTCTGCATTCTCCCGGGCGTCCCGTCGGAAACTTATTGTTTCTGGGACCGACGGGTTCCGGCAAAACGCGCACGGTGGAGGCCGCGGCAGAGATTCTGTTCGGAGACAGTCGAGCGGTAATCAAGGTGGATTGCGCGGAATTCCAGCACTCCCATGAAATCGCCAAATTAATTGGTTCGCCGCCGGGATACCTGGGGCACCGAGAAACGAATCCGCTCATAACGCAAGAAGCGTTAGCTGCAAACCACGGCGAGCATCTGAAATTAAGCTTTCTGCTGTTCGACGAGATTGAGAAGGCGAGCGACGCTCTATGGCAACTGCTGTTAGGAATGCTGGATAAAGCGACGCTGACACTGGGCGACAACCGGAAGGTGGATTTGTCACAGACCGTGATCTTCTTGACCTCGAACCTGGGGGGCAGCCAGATCGCCGATCTGATGCACCGGGGAATGGGGTTCATCCAGCCGAACGACAAGCCGATAACTGGATTGCACGAAAAGGTGGAGAGAACGGCCGTCGAGGCAGCGAGGCGGAAGTTTTCGCCTGAGTTCATGAATCGCTTGGACAAAATTGTAGTGTTCCATCCCCTGAAGCGCGAGGAACTGGACGAAGTGTTGGAGATCGAACTCAAGCAAGTGCAGAAGCGAGTGCTGGATTCGACGACGCGTCCCTTTCTATTTCGAATCACAAACCAGGGCCGAGAATTCCTTCTGGAAGAAGGGACCGACCAAAGATATGGAGCACGCCACCTGAAGCGGGCCATTGAGCGTTTCGTGGTGTACCCAATAGCCAGACTACTGGCGACCGCACAAGTGCATCAAGGTGATGCGCTGGTTATCGACCACCAACTTGGCAGACAGGAACTCGCTTTCCTAAGAGACGTGGAAAACCGACCTGCCGATCCAAAGATTGACGTTTGCTTGGCGAACTCGGGACAGCTGATGACGGCGGAAGCTCGAATTTGAGTGGCTTCCAGTATTCAAACTGAAGATGACAGGCAGCAACGATTAAAAACAGGAGCAGAGCATGAGCGCAGCAGCAGATTCAGTCATGGAGCTTATTTGGCAGCCAGAAAGCTCACAGATAAATGCCCCCTATCGTGTTAAGGAACAGACGGCCCGCAAGTCAGAACGCTCGGAATCCTCGTTCCTGGATACGATCGTAGGGCGCAACGGCAGCCTGCGCTCCATTCTCAGCCAGGTGGAGGCCGTCGCAGGCACGAATACAACGGTCTTGATCACCGGAGAGACCGGCACAGGCAAAGAAGTGATCGCACGAGCGATTCACGAGCTCAGCCCCCGCCGGAACCGAAATCTAGTGAAGGTGAATTGCGCCGCAATCCCCGCCGGCCTCCTCGAAAGCGAGCTCTTCGGCCACGAACGCGGAGCATTTACGGGCGCCGTCAACTCCCATGTCGGCCGCTTCGCGTTGGCGGATCGCGGCACACTCTTCCTCGATGAAATTGGAGACATGCCATTAGAGCTTCAGGCCAAGATGCTACGCGTGCTGCAGGAGCATGAATTTGAGGCAGTCGGCAGCACGCGGACAACGCGGGTCGATGTTCGCGTGGTTGCTGCGACCAACCAGGACTTGAAGCAGATGGCTCGGGACCGTGAATTCCGTGAAGATTTGTACTACCGATTGAACGTTTTCCCGATTTATCTGCCGCCTCTGCGCGAAAGGAAAGCCGATATTCCAGACCTCGTGGAATATTTCGTTCAACAGTTCGCTGCTTCGATGGACAAATCGATCGAAACGATACCTCAGGAAACCATGCGCTCCCTCGCGCGCCATCACTGGCCCGGCAACATCCGCGAGCTGCAAAACTACATCGAGCGCGGCGTCATTCTCTCCAATGATGGCGTCTTTAAACCAGCGGCTCTTGAAAGCCACGAGCCGTTGGAGCCCGAGATTTCAAACCCCACCCTCGAAGATAAGGTTCGCAGGGAAATTCTCACTGCTTGTCAGCGCGCCAATTGGAAGCTCGGAGGGCCCCGAGGCGCGGCTGCCAGACTCGGCTTGAAGCGCACAACGCTGTTTTACAAAATGAAGCGCCTTGGCGTTGCGCCGCCTACGGACCACTGGCAGGACTGAGGTGAAAGCCTCGAAAAAAAAAAGCGTGATGTTTTAGAAAGAGCAGGTTAAACCGATGCTTGCAGTCGAAAACAGTGCCGTAACCCTCCCAATCTCGAGCTTTCCCGCAGGAATCGATACCCACTGGGAAACGCGAAGTCGAGTTGTGTGGAATGAACAAGAGCACGCGCGCGAGGAGCACGAGTTCGTCTATGAAATCAGCTGGATCGAAGAGCTCGGCCTGTGGCGCACTTTCCTGAGGTCGCACCAAAAGGTGAACAGATGACGCACAGGCTCGCTGTGAGCTGGTCGGCCCGGACCAATTCAGCGGAATAGGCACATGATGCTGTGTAGCGAAACCACTGCATACATACTTAGTGCGCGCAAGGCTGAAACAGTATCGCCAGAACCATCAAATCTTTCGAGGTGAAAAGCCACTGCTCGACATGGTTTTCTAGATTCCCGTTGCGAGAAATAAAACCCAAACGATGGCGCTTTGCGAGATTCTGCAGATGCCCGGAGCAAATGCCCGTGAGGTTCGTAACCTCCTCGCACGTGAAGATTTTCTGGCTCGCTTTGACGGTGATCATGACTCAAGTCCTCACAACCTCCGGAGACCTTTGCGTTTCCATGTTTCGGACGATGAAGCGCGCGTCCTGCGAATGGGCGTCACCAAAGCCCGCTCCGTCCGATCCAACAGCTTGCGCTTTGCATGAAAGATCCGCGCCTTGAAAGCCCCGGTTGATACACCGAGCACGGCGCAAGCTTCCGCTCCCGAGAGGTCGTCGTAATAAGCCATTGTGAATGCCTGTCGAAGCACGGGTGTCAGCTCTCCCAGCTTCTCGTCGATGAATTGAAGAGTCTCGCGTTCCGCGTGAATCATCTCCGGATCCGGTTGCGAGTCTGGAATATTCTCCGTCCAGCCGTCGTCATGCGAGGCGCCGCCTACGGAAAGCGCCCTGACTGCGAAAGGTCTGCGTTTCCGTTGGATCATCAAAGCAGCATTCATTACGATACGCGTCAACCATGTCCTGAGTGCAGACCTGCCTTCGAAACTGCGCAAGTGGCGATGAGCCGAGAGAAACGCCTCTTGTACCGCGTCTTCCGCGTCTTCTCTATTCCGCAGGATGGAGTACGCAATCGCCAGGAATTTCTTGCGCGATGCGACAAACATCTCCTCTAAAGCGTCCTTTCTTAAGACCTCTTCCCGTGTCTCGTCCAGTTGGCGGGCCTCATAGCTTGCCGTCCTAGAAGGGGCTGCGTGCTCATTCTTTCTTAGTCTACGGAACACGGGCAACGGATTCCCGGCTGCTGTTTCGTTGCTCTGCCCGCTCGAACTCGCGGTATCAAAGGCGTAGGTCACTTGCGATCTCCCTTTCCTCTGTTACTCCGTCATGCAAATGTGTGCCCATGCCAGACTCCCCAAAGCACTGCAGCTAGGCGTTTTGTTTTCAACGGAAAGATGGCAGTGTGAAGAGGCGAGCTTTTTTGACGTCGTTATTGAAGCCGGAAAATTGACGGTAACGTCGACATCGTGACCCGAACGCAGGTCCGACAACGTCCGCCGCGTTTCCTTCTTTTCACGCGCCTTTCCTAGCAACGGGAAGATTCAGACCAACTTGTGATTGCGCGTTGGTCTGAATGTTCCGGCGAACTCAACCCCAATACAGCGTCCATGGTGCGGCTCGATTTTTGAACTGACCAGATTTCGCATCCGCTGCGGGTCTGCGACAGATCATCGACAATTTCGTCAATCAAAAGACGCAACAGCGCTCCCAGCGATTCTGCCGTGCTGGTTTCACCAGTTGTAAGCCGCTCAATCAACGTGGATTGTAGTTCCGCGCTGCGACGCATTCGCTTGGAGACTGCATTGCAAGGTACGGGTGTGCAGACGATTTTGGTCTTCAGCTGCGATTGCTATCACGCACCGCGGTTCACCTTAAGTTCTTAGTGGGGATGCTTGATGAGGATCGTCGAGACAATGCAAAAAAAAGATTGGCCGGCGATCATCAGCCGCGCTATGGGCGTTGCCGTTCTCCTCGCGGGCGTGCTTCTCGCCGCGGGGTTGTGTGCCGCAACTCCGCAGGACAATTCCATTCCAAGCATTTTCGATTCGCACTCCACACCCGCGGATTCGATCCGTCATCTGTCTTTCTTCGTCTTGGGCGTTACCGGACTGATTTTTCTGGTGGTTTTCAGTTTACTGAGTTACGCGGTCGTAAAATTCCGCGGCCGAGCGGCGGACATAGACCGCGAGCCCGCGCAAGTGTACGGAAGCACGCAGATCGAGCTCGCCTGGACGGTCATTCCGATTTTAATTGTTGTAGTTCTTTTCCTCGCGACGGCACGAGTGATTCACGCAATCCAGGATGCGCCCAAGCCTGCCGAAGCGGTGGAGGTAACCGCAATCGGACACCAGTTTTGGTGGGAATTCCGGTATCCCAGTCTCGGAGTCGTCACGGCGAACGAGCTGCATATACCTGTAAGCGACCCGGTTCGTCCCACGCCAACCTTCTTGAAATTGCTTTCTGCCGATACGGATCACAGTTTCTGGATACCGCAGCTCGCTGGAAAGACCGATCTGATTCCAAATCGCATGAACGAAACATGGCTCGATCCTCACGACACCGGCTTGTTTGTTGGTCAATGCGCGCAGTACTGCGGGACGCAGCACGCAAAGATGCTATTGCGCGTGTACGTGGACAGTCCGGAGGACTTCAAACTCTGGGTACGCGGACAACAACAGCCTGCGAACGAAGAGGAAAAAGAAGCCGCGGGAAGACGCGTCTTCGAGAGAACTGCGTGCTTAAACTGCCATGCAATCAACGGCACAAACGGCAACGGGCGTTTTGGTCCAGACCTGACCCACCTGATGAGCCGCCGCACGATCGCGTCAGGCGCAGCGGAGAACAACGCGCAAAATCTTCGGCTGTGGATTCAAAACCCGGATGCGATCAAGCCCGGGTCTCTGATGCCAGCAATGAAGTTGAGTGACTCCGAACTGGATGCGCTCGTGCGGTATCTCGAAACTTTGCAGTAGAGAAAGAGAGTGGAATCAGCAATGTCGTCGGATGCCATCGCCATTCAAACCGCAGAAGCCGCGGGTCGGCCGTGGGTTGCAAGGTTGCATGAGTGGGTGACCACGGTCGATCACAAGCGCCTGGGCCTTCTGTACATCCTCTACGCCCTGTTCTTCCTCGTCATCGGCGGTATCGAAGCTACCATCATCCGCATCCAGCTGATGCACCCGCACAACGATTTTGTTTCTCCACAGGTATTCAATCGCATGTTCACCATGCATGGCACGACCATGATTTTCTTCGTGGCCATGCCCATTTTGTTCGGCTTTGCCAACTACCTGGTGCCCTTGATGATCGGCGCGAGAGACATGGCGTTTCCGCGCTTGAATGCCTTCAGTTTTTGGCTGACCGCCTTCGGCGGGCTGCTGCTTTACTTTAGTTTTGTGGGCGGGAACGGACTCTACGGTGCCGGCAACGCACCGGACGTCGGCTGGTGGGCGTACGCTCCTTTGGCGTCGCGTGCGTTTTCACCGGGTCATAGCTCGGACTACTGGACGATTGCTCTCCTGGCCTCAGGCTTCGGCAGCATCGGCACGGCCATCAATATCATCGCCACAATTGTTTCGATGCGCTGCCCAGGCATGACGCTGAGCCGCATGCCGCTGCTGGCATGGATGAACATGGTGATGTCTGGAATGGTTTTGCTCGCGATTTCTCCTCTAACCGCAGCTCAAATCATGCTGCTTGTGGATCGCTATCTTGGCGGACACTTCTTCGACACACAGGCGGGAGGCTCCGCAACGCTGTGGATGCACTTCTTTTGGATATTTGGGCATCCCGAGGTATATGTCCTGATCATTCCCTGTTTTGCGTTTGCTTCCGAAATCATTCCGGTGTTTTCGCGCAAGCCAATTTTTGGATATCCCGTCATGGTGGGCGCCACGGTTTGTATTGCTTTTGTGAGCATGAGTGTCTGGGCGCACCACATGTTCACCATCGGAATGAATTCCTACGCCAACAGTTTTTTCACCATAACGACGATGGCCGTGGGTGTGCCGACCGGGATCAAAATCTTCAATTGGTTGGGTACGATGTGGGGAGGCAAGATACAGTTCAAGACGCCAATGCTCTTCTGCATTGGTTTCCTCTTCCAGTTTTTGGTCGCCGGCCTCACCGGCATCATGCTGGCTTCGTCGCCCTTCGATTGGCAACTCAGCGGTTCCTACTTCGTCGTCGCGCACTTTCACTACGTGATTGTCGGCGGAATTCTGTTCGCTCTCTTCGGCGCATTTTATTACTGGTACCCCAAGATCACGGGACGAATGCTGAATGAAAACCTAGGCAAATTGCATTTCTGGCTGTTTCTGATCGGCTTCCATCTCACGTTTGACCTGATGCACATTCCTGGCTTGCTTGGGATGCCCCGGCGCATTTACACCTACGAGCCCGGCCGCGGCTGGGACACGTTGAATTTTCTGGTGACCGTCGGCGCGTTCGTCCAGGGAATCGCCACGCTGGTGTTTGTCGCAAATCTAATCGTTTCCTACTTCAAAGGAAAGAAGGCAGGAAACGATCCTTGGGACGCGTGGACTCTCGAATGGTCGGTGAGTTCGCCGCCACCTGTTTACAACTTTGCTTCGACCCCGAGAGTCGCCAGCCGCAGACCGCTGTGGGACCTGAAGCACCCGGAAGATCCGGACAGCCGTTACGAATAAAGGAATGGATCGATGAGCGCAATCACAAGTCCGCTTGCGGAAACATCATGGAAGCTTCCGTATCGAGGCACGGTTGGCATGGTTTGTCTGATCATCGCCGAGTCGGCAATCTTCACGATTTTCGTCGTGGCGTATCTCTTTTACGTGGGAAAGAGTCTTTCCGGACCGACTCCACGGGAAGTCCTCCAGACCCCCATCTTCTATACGGTATGTCTGCTTTCCAGCAGTCTGACGATTCACTTCGCGGGAAGGTTGCTCGAACGCGGCCGGCGGGCAGAATTTCTCGCCTTTTGGTTGGTCACACTCATTCTAGGCGCCCTCTTCCTCTATGGCACTGGTCAGGAGTGGCACCGGTTGATCTACGAACACGGGCTGACCATCTCCACAAACCTTTTTGGAACAACGTACTATTCGCTGGTTGGCCTGCACGCCTTTCACGTTACGGTTGGATTGATCCTACTCACCATTGTGCTGCTGTTTGGACTCGCGGGCAGCGTTGGTCCCGAACAGTCTCGTCGCGTCGACGTACTTTCCCTCTACTGGCATTTTGTTGATGCCGTCTGGGTGATTGTTTTCACTGTTGTCTACGTTCTGGGTCGCTGAGGAGAAGGAATGGCAACGCTCGCATCTATAGAAGAAGTACGGCAGAGCCTTCGGGCACCAGTTGAGATCGAAGTGCCCGCATCTACCGCTTGGCCCATCGTTTTGGCTTTCGGCTTCACTCTGATAGTCGCGGGCCTTCTTACAAGCGTGTCGGTCAGCGCCCTCGGAGTTGTCCTGGGCGTCGCAGGTTGCATCGGCTGGTTTCGGGAAGTTTTTCCATTCGAACACGAAGAAACCGTGCCGGTCGTGTTCGAAACACACCGCATCGCAACAAGGCGCCGCGTTGTCGAACGCCTGCCCATCGCGCCCGGACTCCTCCGTGTGTGGCTTCCCCTGAAAACCTACCCGGTTTCGGCTGGCATCAAGGGCGGCGCCGCCGGAGCAGTGGCGATGGCCATCCTGGCCTGCACTTACGGAGTGTTCAAGGCCGGAAGCATCTGGTATCCCATCAACCTACTTGCCGCCACGGTCTATGGGCAATCGCTTAAGTTCGGCCCCGCTCAACTGAATTCCTTCCATGCGGACAGCTTCGCGATTGCGCTGGCCCTGCATGGCATTGGATCCATCTTTGTAGGGCTGCTCTATGGCGCGATGCTTCCCATGTTTGCTCGGCGGCCGATCGTACTCGGAGGCCTGATCGCCCCGGTGTTGTGGTCGGGGCTGCTCCATTCGACCATGCAACTTCTCAATCCCTTGCTTGCAGGGCATATCAACTGGTTCTGGTTCATCGCATCGCAAATCGCCTTCGGGGTAGTTGCAGGTGTTGTCGTCGTGCGGCAGCACGGTGTCTCGACCCGCGAGAACCTGCCTTTCGTTGTGCGCGCGGGAATTGAAGCTCCCGGGATAATTCCGCCGCGAGAGAGCGGGGAGAGACTGCCGTGAGCGTATTTCGGCATCCTTATGTACTGATTGCGTTCGCTTCGATCTTGGTTTCTGGTTGTGGCGCGCCGCACGGCCAGCCACGGGCCGATTCTGAAATCGTGGCCCCGAACGAAGTCTTGAAGTTTGGCCCGCTCTTCTCGGAAAACTGCGCCGCTTGTCATGGCGCGGAGGGAAAGGGAGGGGCGGCGATCGCGCTCGCCAATCCCGTCTACCTGGCTATCGCGGATGATGCTTCCATTCGACAGGTTATCGCAAAAGGGGCTCCCGGGACCGCGATGCCGGCCTTCGCGCAAAGCGCCGGCGGAATGTTGACCGACGCGCAGATCGACGTACTCACAAAGGAAATTCGTTCGCGTTGGAGTCGCCAGGGAATTCTCGACGCGGCGTCCGCTCCTCCTTACACACCTAAGTTGACTGGAGACGCCCAGAGCGGCGAAGTCGCATACAAAACGTTCTGCGAATCCTGCCACGGACCCGGCGGTCGCGGTGGACAAAAGGCAAGTGCCATCTCAGATGATTCCTTTCTCGCGCTCGTCAGCGATCAGGGTCTGCGCACGATCGTAATCGCGGGCCGCCCGGAGCTGGGAGCACCCGACTGGCGCGGAAACTTGCCGGGCAAGCCGATGTCGGATCAGGAGATCACCGACGTAGTGGCCTGGCTCGCCTCCCGACGGATTTCAAATCCCGGCCAGCCCTACTCTGCTTTCAATAACACTCAGCCCCAGGAGTCTGAAGATGCCAAGCGAAAATAGCATTTCCCGGCGTGGTCTGTTCATGAAGCTAGGAATTCTCTTCAATGGATTGGTGGCGTCTGCTCTTGCCGTACCCATCGTAGGGTTTCTTCTTTCGTCGGTTACGCGAGGACGCGCAGGTGGTTACCTGTCCTGGGTGCCTCTCGGTCGGGCCAGTGAATTTCCCGAAGGCGAGACTCGCCTGGCTACATTTCGAAATCCCTTCATCACACCAACCGACGGCAAGACCGTGGAAACAGCGTGCTGGGTGCGGCGCGTCGAAGGAGAGCAGTTCCAGGTTTTTGCCATCAATTGCGCGCACCTGGGCTGTCCCGTGCGTTGGTTCCCGCAATCCGGCTTGTTCATGTGCCCCTGCCACGGCGGAGCGTACTATCGCGACGGTTCGCGCGCTTCGGGCCCGCCGGAACGCGGGCTGTTTGAGTATCAGTACAAAGTGCAGGACGGCATGGTGACGATCCAAGCTGGCGAATTGCCGACTCCGGGATCACCAACGGCATCTCTTTTCGGGAACAAACCACCCCGCGATGAACGGAACGAGTTGGTTTCCATCGAGAACAAGTTGTCTGTCTCCAGCGAAACGAATGCCTCGCTTAGAAAGACAAAGACATGAGCGTAATCGGACAAATCGGGCAATGGTTTGACCAGCGCTTGCAACTGGCCGCTCCCATTCGTGACGCGGCGGAGCATCCTGTGCCGCGCAACACGGCAAGCTGGTTTTATGTGTTCGGCAGCGCTGCGCTCACTGTCTTTCTGCTCCAGCTCGTCACTGGGATTCTGCTGGCGTTGATCTATGTTCCATCAGCCAGCGAGGCGTGGAGCAGCCTGCAAACTTTGAATCACGATGTGGCGCTGGGCTGGTTTGTCCGCGCGATGCACGGATGGGGCTCCAACTTCATGGTGGCAATTGTCCTCATCCACATGGTGCAGGTTTTCCTCTTCGGAGCGTACAAATTTCCGCGAGAACTCACCTGGATCGTGGGTGTTTTTCTTTTGCTGATGACGTTAGGCATGGCCTTCAGCGGACAGGTGCTGCGCTTCGATCAAGACGCTTATTGGGGACTGGGCATCGGAGCCTCTATCGCCAGTCGCGTGCCCATTGCAGGCCCAATAATCGTGAAATTGATGCTAGGTGGACCGATTATTGCCGGAGCGACGCTGTCGCGATTTTTCGCGCTGCATGTCTTCGTGATTCCAGGAATGCTGATCGGTTTCGTTTGTCTTCATGTCTTGATGGTGCTGAAGCTCGGAATTAACGAATGGCCAATGCCGGGACGTCTCGTCAAGAAAACAACCTACGTCACCGAGTATCACGAACTAACAAAAAGGAATGGCGCGCCGTTTGTTCCTTACGCGGTCTGGAAAGATATGTTCTTTGCCGCGTTCATCCTCCTGGCAGTGGCCGCATGCGCTCTGTACTTCGGTCCGTTCGGTCCCACAGGCCGCCCGGACCCGACAATCATCCAGACGGCGCCGAAACCAGACTACTTCTTTTTATGGCTGTACGGCTTGCTGTCGTACTTGCCGCCCGCAATGGAGACGCCAGCTCTCCTCATTGGCCCCGTCGTCGTTATCGCGTTTCTTGTTTTGCTGCCATTTCTTTCTGGAGAAGGAGAAAAGAGTTGGCGCCGGCGGCCGATCGCTGTTTTGACGGTTCTGCTGATCGCCATAAGCCTTGGAACCCTCACCCACCTCGCTGGATATACGCCGTGGAGTCCGCACATGAATGCGTGGAGCGGCGACCCTGTGCCGGAGGAGTTTCTACGCGGCAGGACTGCTCTCGAGCGGCAAGGCGCGCTCGTCTTCCAGGTTAAGCAATGCCGCAACTGCCATTCCCTCGGTGAACTCGGCGGACAAAGGGGCCCGGCACTCGACGCCGTTGCCGTTCGCCTAACGCAAGATCAGCTCATCCGCCAGGTGATTCAGGGTGGTGGCAATATGCCGGCTTACGGAAAGAATTTGAGTCCGGCTGAAACGACTGCCCTGGTCGCGTTTCTGGAAACTTTGCATCCTCGGACACAGGCTCCTGCGCGAGATGCCGCTCGCGACACCGTCCTGCGTGAGGAACAGGATCCACGGCAGGATTCACAAAGATAAAGCCGTAGGGATGTCACCCCACTTCAACTTCGGTCAGGGCTGCCAGGAATTTCCGGTTTCACTCGTACTCACTCTGCTTTTCGAGGCCTACCGGTACCTGCTCAGCTGGGTACCCCTACGCTTGATCTCTCGGACGGCCATTCCGGCTTGGCGTGCGGCTAGCTACTTTCTGGGCCTGCTCCTGGTCTGGGCGGCATGCGGATCGTCGCTTGCGGCCTACGACCATAGCCTGTTGACGGTCCACATGATCAAACACCTCCTCCTTATGACTGTCGCTCCGGCGTTGATCCTCCTAGGTGAACCTGTACTAGTCTTCTGGATTGGGATGCCGTTGCTCGCTCGACATGTCTTGCGTCGCGCGTTGCGCCGGTCACCCCTGCGCGGATTTGCGCGGATGATGACAAGACCTGCGTTTTGTTGGACCGTTTCTGCGGTGACTCTTCTTGGCTGGCACCTGCCGACACTATTTACGCTCGGCATGCGATCAGAGGGCTGGCACATGGTCGAGCAAATATCGTTTTTCGTAGCTGGACTCCTGTTCTGGTGGCCTGTTATCCGGCCTTGGCCGAGCGCCTCAACCGGGCCGCGATGGTCAATGCTTTTGTACCTTTTTCTGGCGACTCTGCCGTGCGACATCCTTTCCGGATTTCTTGTCTTCTCTGACCGTGTCGCATACCCGGTGTATTTTTCTGCTCCGAGATTGTTTGGCTTTTCCGTTCTTGAAGATCAGCAGTGCGCGGCCGCGCTGATGTGGACTTGCGTCACGCTCATCTATTTCGTGTCGGCGGCGATTATCTCTTTAAAGCTGCTGGCTCCACGGACCTCGCATGAACACGATTTCCAACAATCGCAATTTTCTGGCGGTCCGGTTCCGCAAAGTACCCGGCGAAGCTTGGAGGTTGTCTAGAAATGGCGACGGAACCAATTCTGGCGGCGCTTGACGTGGTTGCAGTGCGGCGCAGTGGCGGTCTTTTTCGTTCCGGCGTTCTCTCCGGCTATTGGTCGCTAACAAAGCCGGAAGTGAATTTCCTCATTGCGGTTACCGCCGCTGCCGGCTTTTGGATGGGCGCGCCTGCTTGGCTTGCACACTTCCCTTGGATTTCTCTCCTTCACACCCTTATTGGCACCGTACTCGTCGCCAGCGGCGCCGCGACCCTGAACCAGTTGATCGAGTTACGCTTCGATGCGCAAATGCGGCGAACTGCGCGACGGCCGCTGGTATCGCGAAGAATCGAGCCATTTCATGCCTTGTGGTTTGGAATCTCACTCTCCATTATTGGCGTCCTCTACTTGGCCGTTACAACCAACGCGCTCGCGTCTTTTCTGTCGATCCTCACTCTATTGGGCTACCTGTTCCTATACACACCGCTGAAAAGGAAAACTCCTCTGTGCACGTTGATTGGTGCGCTTCCGGGTGCCGCGCCGCCGCTGATCGGCTGGGCCGTCGCTCGTGGATGTCTCGACGCCAATGCCTGGCTGCTTTTTGCAATCGTATTTCTCTGGCAGTTTCCCCACTTCATGGCCATCGCCTGGATGTATCGCGAAGACTATGCGCGGGCCGGCTACGTCGTACTACCTGCAGGCAAGTCCAAGGATCGCTTTGTGGCCTGGCAAACCTTAATTCCATCCTTGGCACTTCTCGCAGTGGCCCTCGGCCCTGCAATTCGGGGTGAGTCTGGAATTGTTTACCTTGCTGGCGCGCTTGTTCTTGGAAGCGCCTTCCTCTGCTACAGCGCACGCTTTGCCTTTCGATTGTCCACCGTTTCTGCGCGGCGATTGCTCTTTGCTTCCATCCTCTATCTTCCCTTATTGCTTGCTTTCCTCGCGTTGGACAAGAAATGAATGCCCAGCAAAGGAATTTGCATCCTGAGGATCACGTCGAGACTGAGATGGTTATGCAAAGAGTTGCGCCTGCCCCTAATGCAAGTCACGAACTCATACGAACTAGTGTCGTAAACCGAGATGCGGCGTGCGCAAGCATTTCCAAGATCGGGAGAGTCTCTCTCGCTCGATTTGCATGGTTCGTCGTTGCGTACAACGTCGCCGTCATCGTCTGGGGCGCTTACGTGCGCGCAACTGGATCCGGAGCAGGTTGCGGCAGTCACTGGCCTCTCTGCAACGGCGAATTCCTTCCCACGACGCCTCAAACTCAAACAGTGATCGAATTTTCGCACCGAGTAACGAGCGGTGTGTCGCTTGTTCTTGTTGCCATTCTTTTGATTTGGTGCTGGCGCAGCACTGCAAAGGGCGACTGGCCTCGCTACTCGGCCGTTGCCGCAGCGGTGCTCTTGTTCAATGAAGCTCTCCTCGGCGCCCTGCTGGTCTTGGTCGATCACGTTGGCAACTTCGATCGATCTGCAGCCCACGCTTTCTTCTTGTGCCTTCATTTTGGGAATACCCTCTTGCTGCTAGCCGCTCTGGCACTGACGGCGAGGTGGCTTTCCAATAGCGATCGACGTTTTGGTGTGGTTCGAGCGTCCCATCACGCGATCGCGACGGGGTTCGGCCTGGTGTCCGCCATGGTCACCGGAATGACCGGTTCGCTCGCCAGCCTTGGCGACACCCTCTTTCCAGCAGACTCACTGCGGCACGCGGCCCTGCAAGACTTCTCATCGAACAGTCACATTCTCCTTCGCTTGAGGGTCCTCCACCCTATTGCCGCAGTGATAGGTTCCACTTATGTTTTGTGGCTGATTCACACTTTCTGGCGAAAGCAAGAGCGCTTCGCATGGGCGCCCCTTCTTACCATCACACTGGCTGGCCAGATTGCGCTCGGCGCATTGAACGTGATTCTGTTGGACCCTGTCTGGCTGCAGATGATGCATCTGCTGGTTGCCGAAATCTTCTGGACCATGCTCGTGCTGGCGTCCGCCGACCAGTTGTTTGCCCGCCACATTTTGGACGTTCCGCTTTCTCGAAAGAAGAGCACCACCGTTTGGAGTCTTGCCATCAAAACAACTGACTATGTAAGCCGCCACGGAGGACCTTCTTCATGAGACGACGACTTCAAATTGTTAGAGAACCCAACAGCCACGCGCGCTCATTCGCATGCATCGAAGATGCCATTGCAGCGATACGCGCGGGCCAGATGGTGATCGTTGTCGACGATGAAAATCGTGAAAACGAAGGTGACCTGACTGTCGCTGCTGAGAAGATTACGCCCCAAGTTATCAATTTCATGGCGCAGTATGGCCGCGGGCTGATTTGCTTGGCGATGACACCCGAGCATCTCGATGCGCTCGACGTTCCGCTAATGGTCCCTCACAACAGCTCGCGATTTGAAACCGCTTTTTGTGTCAGCATCGAGGCGAGAGAAGGCACAACCACTGGAATTTCGGCTGCCGATCGCGCCTCCACCGTGTTCACCGCAATTAATCCGGCGACAAGGCCTTCGGATCTGAACCGTCCTGGCCACATCTTTCCGTTGCGCGCAAAGAGTGCCGGGGTGCTAGCGCGGGCCGGGCAAACCGAAGCGGCTGTCGACTTGGCCAGGCTAGCCGGTCTCCATCCTTCCGGCGTCATTTGCGAAATTATGAACAAGGACGGCACTATGGCTCGGGTGCCACAGCTCCGTCGTTTTGCGCGGCGACATGGCATTCCACTTGTCGCCATCGCCGACTTGATTGCCTATCGGATGCGTACAGAGTCAGTGGTAAAGCGCGTGGCCTCCACAAAACTGCCAACCGACTACGGAGAATTCCGTCTTCATGCGTTCGAGAATCAGATCGACAAGCAAACGCACGTCGCTCTTGTTCGCGGCGAGGTAGGAAACGGGCAGGACGTCCTCGTGCGCGTACACTCGCAATGTCTTACGGGCGATGTCTTGCGTTCGGCTCGTTGCGACTGCGGTGCGCAACTCCATAAAGCCTTGCACCGGATCGCGACGGAAGGTCGCGGAGTACTGCTTTACCTGAACCAGGAAGGACGAGGGATTGGCTTGGCCAACAAAATTCGCGCTTACAGCCTGCAGGATGAAGGACTCGACACCGTAGAGGCCAATGAACATCTTGGATTCAAACCCGACCAACGGGACTATGGCATCGGCGTGCAAATCCTGCGAGAGCTCGGCGTGCGCTCCATGCGCCTTTTAAGTAACAATCCCCGCAAGCTCGTTGCTATCGAAGGCTACGGGCTCTCTGTAACGAAATGGGTACCTCTCGAGATTCCTGCGTCAGCTTCGACGCTACGCTATTTGACAACGAAACGAGACAAGCTCGGACACGTTCTGCGCGGACTCTGACACTGCGCTCTTAAAGGAACTCCGTCCATATTGGCCGCCGCACAGATCTGACTTTCCTCTAGCCATCGGTTTGTTTCGACAACTTGTGTCTGTGATTCAAGAACAGACTCAACAGATAGAAATCCACTCATGCGCGGGCTGCCATTCCTTGTTTGATCTCTACCCTAATTGTTGTGCTCCCGAGTGAAGCGCAAATCTCGAATGCCACTTGTTGCCTGGGGTAGTGTCAAAGGCTTGACGAAATAGCTGGACGCTTGGCCGGCAAGCTCGAAGCCCTGTTTTATGTTATGCATCCGGCAGGTCTTGCTAGTCACTTTGGTGGAAGGTGAATTGCTCTGTCTCATTCCGCAAGATATGGCCAAGAGCCAAAGAAAGGTAACGGCATGACTAAGAAAGTGGCGGATCTGTTGGTGGATGTTCTTGCTGAAGCAGGTGTCCAGAGAATTTACGGCGTGGTCGGCGACTCGCTGAACGGCATCACGGACTCAATACGCGTAAAGAACAGTCTTGAGTGGGTGCACGTGAGACATGAAGAGGTGGCGGCTTTTGCCGCGGGAGCCGAGGCACATCTCACGGGAACATTGGCAGTTTGCGCCGGGAGCTGCGGACCCGGGAACATGCATTTGATTAACGGCCTTTACGATTGTCAACGCAACCGTGTTCCGGTGCTGGCTATTGCCGCACACATTCCGAGCCGCGAGATTGGCAGCGGGTACTTTCAGGAGACTGACCCGAAACACATCTTCGCGCAATGCAGCGACTATTGCGAGCTCGTCTCCGATCCCGACCAGATGCCTCGCATCCTGGAAACCGCAATTCAGACGGCGGTCTCAAAGCGTGGAGTCGCCGTGATTGTGTTGCCCGGGGACGTAGCTCTGAAAGATGCAGTCCAGGGGCCACGTATACGTTTTCACGAACCAAAATCCACCGTTTGTCCCTCGGATGAAGAACTTAACATCCTTGCCGAACTCCTGAATCGATCGGAAAAGATCACCATTCTCGGCGGTGCGGGTTGTGCCGGAGCCCATACGGAGTTGATGGAGGTTGCCGGCAAGCTCCAGGCCCCCATCGTGCATGCCTATCGCGGCAAAGAATTCATCGAGTACGACAACCCCTTTGACGTAGGAATGACAGGACTGCTCGGATTCTCTTCCGGCTATTACGCCATGATGAATTGCGAAGTCCTGCTCATGCTCGGCACGGACTTTCCGTACAGGGATTTCTATCCCAAAGATGCGACCATCGTGCAGATCGACCTCCGCGGCGAGCACCTGGGACGGCGCAGCAAGCTGGACTTCGGCTTCATTGGAGACACAAAAACCACGTTGCGAGCACTTCTACCCAAGCTGCAGCAGAACTCATATCAAGAACACCTGGAAGCTTCGCTGGAGCACTATCGGAAGACACGCAAAGACCTGGATGACCTGGCAACTGCTAATTCCAACAAAGGGCCTGTTCATCCACAGTACGTTGCGCGTGTGATTGACAAACTCGCAGCCGAAGACGCGGTTTTTACCTGCGACGTGGGTACGCCCGTAATTTGGTCCGCCCGCTATCTCAAAATGAACGGCAAGCGTCGTCTGATTGGCTCCTTCAACCATGGATCGATGGCCAACGCATTGCCTGACGCTATTGGGGCGCAGGCTGCCTATCCCGGTCGCCAGGTCATCTCGCTCTCAGGCGACGGCGGTTTCTCCATGCTCATGGGGGATGTCATCACGCTGAAGCAAGAAAAATTGCCGGTGAAGGTGATTATCTTCAAGAACGAATCACTGGCGTTCGTGGAACTGGAGCAGAAGGCGTCTGGCTTCCTCGAGTTTGCAACCGATCTGCAGAGTCCGGATTTCGCGAAGATCGCCGAAGGAGCCGGAGTACTGGGATTAACGGTCAGAACGCCGGACCAAGTGGAAACTATGATTGCGCAAGCTCTGAAGCACGACGGTCCTGCCGTGGTTGAGGTTTACGTCGCGCGTCAGGAACTCGCGATGCCCCCGACAATCACTCTGGAACAAGCGAAAGGATTCAGCTTGTTCATGATGAAAGCGGTTCTCAACGGACGCGGCGATGAAATCATCGACCTCGCCAAGACCAACCTGTTTCGCTAGCGAATCTGAAAAGCGAGTCCTCAAATGACGACAAAGCCAATCGCAACACCTCTCGCAGTCGACGCAAGCAGCGGATGGCGAATTCGCGGCTACCAAATCGCCTGGGGACTCGCACTTTGCTTCTACTTTCTCGAGTACGCCACCAGGTCAGCGCCAGCGGTGATGATCGATCATCTCGCAACCGCATTTGGCACCAGCGCCATCGGCGTTAGCGCCATCCTCGGAACGTACTACTACACCTACTCAACCACCAGCCTTATCGCCGGTGCTGCGCTGGACCGTGTCGGCGCGAAGAAAGCTGTGCCCGTTGGCCTTTTCATTTTGGCTCTTGGCTGCCTGCTGTTTGCCATTCCGGCCGCGGGAGCGGGCTACGCCGGAAGGCTCCTTCAGGGCGCGGGTTCGGCCTTTGCTTTCACTGGCGCAGTGTATTTGGCCTCGCACGGTTTCTCGGCGCGCTGGCTGGCCACTGCAATCGGCGTAACACAATGCCTCGGCATGCTTGGCGGGTCAGCGGGCCAGTCCGTGGTGGGCCCTTGGCTCGAGCGCGGAGTCGCGTGGCAATCCATCTGGCATTGGCTTGGCATCGCCTGCCTCGTAGTCGGCGTACTCCTATTCCTGATTACTCCTTCCGAAATCCGACCGCAAACCGCCTCCCGTTCCGGCTGGGCGTCCGTATTGCGTCCCTACTCGATTGTATTTCGCAACCCGCAATCGTATCTGTGCGGCATTGTGGCAGGGCTTCTTTTTGTCCCCACCACGATTGGCGACATGACTTGGGGTGTGGCCTTTTTCCAGCGTGACCGGATGTTCAGCTATCACGATGCAGTGTTGATGGGTTCTCTGGTTCCCCTGGGTTGGGTAATTGGTTGTCCGCTACTCGGCTGGCTCGCGGATTTTGTGGGCCGTCGCAAGCCCGTACTCATCGGGGGCGCCGTTGTCATGTTGTTGTCCGCAGCGGGGATCACCCTCAGCACAAGTTACGAGGCTGCGGCAATAGGCTGCCTCTTATTCGGCATCGCCTCGGGCGCCGCGATGATTCCATACACCATCGTCAAGGAAGTGAATCCCGACGAGGTCAAAGGGAGCGCGACAGGGGGAATCAACTTCCTCACTTTCGGAGTAACGGCACTGATCGGACCCATTTTCGCCGGTTTACTCGGCAAGGGATTCTCCACCACGCAAAACCATCTCGCCCACTTTCGCGCCAGTGGCATCTTCTGGATGACCAGTATTGTCCTCGCCATCATGCTCAGCATGTTTTTACGTGAAACCGGCCACGCGCGGAAGAGTGCAGAGGCTGCCTAGAGATGAAGCCGATCTGTGCATTCTTCGCGCTTCTATTTTTGCCAGGAATGATGCTGGCACAGGCCGGCGGTCAGGACGCCAATTCTTCGTCTGACAATACGAACCTGGCCGCCGAAGTTAAGGCTCTCCGGGAGGCCTTACAGCAAACGCAAAAGCAGCTGGCAAACCAGCAGCATGAAATTGAAGTCTTGAAAGGACAATCGAAGAGCGGTCCGGCGGCCGTGGGTACCAACCCACCATCGCCAACGGAAGGGGAAAACGAGGGTCGTGATTCGGCCTCACCCACACTCTTGCCGGCGTCGGTATTTACACCCGCCTATGTCGGGCAACAGCCGACTCCTCAGAGTCAAGAAATGGCAAAATCACAAGTGCCTCTTGGATCCATCAGACTGGGCGACGCGATATTGACCCTCGGTGGATTTGTCGACCTCGAGAACATTTTTCGCACGACAAACACGCAGAGCAATATTGCCACAAACTTCGGCGGCATACCCTACAACAACACCGCTCAGGGGCGCGTGACCGAATTCCGAACCACGGCGCAGTTTTCTCGCCTGAACGTCAAGATCACGGACAGTTTTCACGGCAACAATCTCATCGGCTATGTGGAGGGCGATTTCGGCGGTAATGATGCCCCCGGCGTGTATCAAAGCGTGAATCCGCATACCAACCGGCTCCGGCTCTATTTCGCGGATTTGAAACGAGGCAAATGGGAATTTCTTGCTGGCCAAACATGGAGTTGGCTGACTCCTAACCGCACGGGTATCGGACCAATGCCTCCGGATCTAGCAATTACTTACAACGAAGATCAAAACCTTGGAGTGGGAGTGCCTTACACCCGCGCTGGCGAGTTCCGCGTCGCTTATCACGCCAACGAACACTGGGCCATGGGAGTAGGCATTGAAGATCCGAATCAATATATCGGCGGCTACGTTGCGCTTCCCTCGCAGTTCACTGCCGTTGGCACACAGTTCGATAACGGCGCTAACGCCGGAGCGGCCAATCTTATGCCAGACATCCTTTCCAAGATCACGTATGACCGGGATTTCTCAGCAAGACATTTCCATGCGGAAGTCACTGGGTTGTTCACCGGCGCTCAAGCTTCGGTCATGCCCGTAGGGTCAATTTCCTTTAACAAGCACAAGACTTTCGGCGGCGGCGGACAGATCGCCGCGAATTATGAATTGCGCCCAAAGCTCCTCCTGCTTGGAAATGCGTTTTGGAGCGATGGCGGCGCTCATTACTTGGTGGCAACGGGGCCGCAACTCGTGGTTCGCCCGAACCCGGCCGGCACTGACGTCAGTCTTTCGATGGTGCATGCTGGTGCCGGCTCCGCTGGCATCGAATGGATTGCGAGCGAGAAAGAGGCGTTTGCTGTTTATTACGGCGCGGATTATTACGGACGGAATTCCTTCCCGGACACTACGAACACTACACATCCCGGAACAATTATCGGATTTGGCGGGCCAGGCTCGCCCAATACAAACAACCGGGCTATTCAGCAGGTAACCTTCGATTGGCTTCAGACTCTCTGGAAGAAGCCAAGGTATGGAGCACTGCAATCATACGTTCAGTATTCCTATCTGACTCGCGCCCCCTGGTATGTGGCTCCAGGAGATCCAAAAAATGCGCATCTCAGCATGGTCTATTTCGGCTTTCGGTACGTGCTGCCTTCGACGTCCGGAACCCTGCTGCGCGTCCCATATCCGAACTAGATGCGGAGATCTAAAACTTTTTGCGCGGGTAAGGGCTGTTTCCAGACGCTCCCTTTGCCAAGGCCAGAACGTGTCATAGCAGGTGCAATCTCTATCTTAGGGAACATGAACCGCTCGGTTCAGTTCAACCTGCAGTGCAGCGCTGATTCTTAGGAGCGCAGGATTCATGCCAGGTCAGTCAAGACTTCGACCAAGCGTCGCGCAAACGGTAGTTCGTGCCGCGATTGTCCTCATGCTTTCGCAAGGCGCGAACCTCGCCCGGGCCCAGCGTGCACCTGTGTCACCTGACCATCCTTGGCATGGACTTGGGGAAGCCGGCATCGAAGTGGACGCGAAAAATCTCACCGAACCTAAACTTAGCTTCGATCCGGCGAAGAACTATTCCCTGCCGGAGCTCATCGATCTCGCGGAATCGCACAATCCAGAGACGCGCGTTGCTTGGGAACGCGCCCGCGCGCAAGCCGCCGCATGGGGTGTCGCGCGCAGCGAACTCTATCCCACCATAGCGGCAGCCGCACTGGCTGGAGTCGACCGCGAACAAGCTTATCTGGCGGACCGTTTCTTTCGTCACACTATCGGTGACTTTCAGGTCGTCTTGAATCTGAATTACACGATCTTTGACTTCGGTGCGCGCTCCGGCCGAATCAGCGCCGCGAAAGCTGACGCCTTGGCAGCGAACTTCGCCTTCAATGACACACATCGCGAAGTGATTTATCGAGTTGAGCAAGCCTACTACCAGCTCTTGAATGCCTCCGGCCAAGAAGAGGCTGCCCGGGCGAATCTTTCCAACGCGCAGGCAGTTCAACAAGCGGCCGAAGAGCGTCTGAAGAATGGCTTAGCTACTCTTCCCGA
Organism: Candidatus Acidiferrum sp.; assembly: GCA_035693545.1. Classification (GTDB taxonomy): domain Bacteria; phylum Acidobacteriota; class Terriglobia; order Acidiferrales; family UBA7541; genus Acidiferrum. The sequence continues at coordinate 25,032 of DASSGJ010000353.1, read as the reverse complement.
TGTACTCGAAGCCCGAAGTGCAACTGCGCAGGCGGAATACGAACTGCAGGCGGTGCTGGGAGCCGAGGAGATTGCTCACGGGAACCTGGCAAATGCCCTAGGTACGGCTCCACAAACTGACATTCGCGTCCAACCCCTGCGAGAGCTGACAATTCCGAGTGTTGTCGATGACACCGTCAACTCTGCGATGGATCGCGCACTGGCGCAGCGCCCTGACCTCCTTCAGCGGGTCGCCGACGTCCAGGCGGCCAAAGGCAGAGTGAAAGAAGCACGTGCCGCCTACTATCCGTCACTGAATTTCACCGCTACGCCAACTGCGCAGTCGCTATACGGGTTGCAGCAGCAGCTTCCTTGGGGACAAACGGCAGGCTTGGCGGGTGGCATTGCCTTTGGCTTGAAGTGGACCGTGTTCGATGGCGGGGCACGAAAAAATCGGCTCGCGCAAGCGCAAGCCAACGTGCATGAGGCGGAAGCTCAAATCCGTGTTTCGCGCGACCAGATCGCGAACGAAGTTTGGGCCGCATACTCCGACTTGAATACTGCCTTACGCCAGCGTGAGGCCGCGATTGCGCTGCTCGAAGCCGCTGGCCGCTCCTACGATGCCGCCCTTGAATCCTATAACTATGGACTTCGCAATCTGCTGGACGTGACCGCGGCGCAACGAACGCTCGCGCAAGCCCGATCGACCGACGTCCTGGCCCGCACGCAGGTCCTTACAACTTTTGCCGCCTTGGCTTTCAGAGCGGGAGACTCAATTCAATCGAACGCAATGAGACCGAGACCATGACCGCCCTTCGAGACTGCCGCTTCGCGAGACTTCTGCCCCTCATGCTGGTGGCACTGCTATCGGGTTGCTCGCAGGCGCCGTCGGTAGACGTACTAGGTTCGTTTTTCCCAGCATGGTTGGTGTGTTTTATCGTGGCGATTGTGCTGACGGCCCTCGCGCGGTTATTGGTGTTGCGATTACACCTCAAAGTCGCATTACCAATGCTGGCATATCCGGGCTTGGTTGCATTCTTTACGTTCGCGCTATGGCTTCTGTTCTTTTATTGAGGATCTTTATCTACGAGGTACAGAGTCCGTGGAAATATTGGACAGCAAGGAAATCATTCCGAAGACGGCGTCTCCGACTCCGAAGGAGCTGAGCCGACGGACAAGTATCGGAATTGTTGCGGCGGCGGTCCTTCTAGGCGCATTTGTGCTGTATCACGCGAATCGCTCCCCGCGAACCGACGATGCCGAAGTGTTCGCCAACTTTATAGGGATCGCTCCGCAAGTCGAAGGTCCAATTGTCCGCCTGAACGTGCGGGACAACCAGTTCGTCAAAAAGGGCGAACTGCTATACGAAATTGATGAGCGGCCCTATCAATACGCGCTCGAGAGGGCTCTTTCGGAGCAGGCTGCCCTCGAAGGACAAATCGCTGATGAGCAGCGGAAAATCAATGCGCTGGTGAGCGGCGTCTCCGTGGCTAAAGCGAACATTTCCAGTTCAGAAGCTGACGTGGCACGCTGGGCTGCGGCCATCGAACAAGCACGGGCAGATGTGGCGAATGCGGAACAAGGGGTGAGCCGGGCCAAAGCTGAGTGGGTGTACGCGAGCAACAATTTGCACCGTCTAGAGCCGCTTCTGGCAAAGCAATTCGTCACCGTCGACCAGGTTGATCGTGCCAGGACTTCTGAAATCACGCAGTCGGAAGCACTGAAGCAATCGGATTCGCAATTGAGACTTTCTCAAGCAGGCCTGCAATCTGCGCAAGCGCAATACCAGCGGTCTAAGGCTGCGCTTGAACAGAGCAAGGCGCAACACGAGCAAGCACATAACGCGGTTACCACGCTCGAGCCTCTGGTCAACCAGCGAGGCGCGCGTGAATCGGCCGTGAAGGACGCTCGCTACAACCTCAACAACTGCCAAGTGTACGCGCCGTTTGACGCTCTGGTCACAAACCTGACGATTTCAGAAGGGGCTTACGCCCATGTGGGGCAGGACGTCTTCACGTTGATAGATGCACGCACCTGGTGGGCAATCGGCAACTTTCGCGAAGGACAGTTGTCGCACATTAAACCGGGAATGCGGGCCGATGTTTACGTCCTGTCGAAACCCACTGTCCGGTTCTCTGGCGTTGTGGACAGCGTAGGTTTTGGAGTCACTCCTGATCCGGATGTCATCGGGAAGCTGGAGAAAGGCCTGCCGGACGTGCAGCGAACGCTCAACTGGGTACACCTGGCATCCAGGTACCCCGTTCGAGTGCGGGTAGAGCATCCTGCGCCAGAACTCTTTCGAGTTGGCGAATCTGCGGTTGTAACGATTCGCGAAAAGTGAGCATGGTCCATCGGCGCAAACTATTTTTTACGACCGGCCCAACGCGGCCCTGAATGAATTGAAGATGGAGACGTAACGTATGGACAGACAGAACAACGGGCAGGCAAGTCGTCGGTCACCAGACATTGTCCACACCGTCGGGGATAGTCTGATGCTGGGAATCTCCAGCCTGATCAGCTATTTATTGATCACTCGCATCCTCGGGCACACCTATTTCCTCTCGCGCGACGACGAACTGCTGGGAGGGATGTGGGCCGTGGCCGCCACGATCTTCGTATATCGGCAGACTACCCAGCAAAGCATGAGTGCAGCGCTGTCACGACTGGCAGCCACCGGCATGAGTTTCCTGCTTTGCATGCTCTACCTCCTGATCTTTCCTTTTTCTCCATGGGGCTTGGCGACATTGGTCGCCATTGGTGCAATGCTTATGTCCTTGCTTGGCCGTTCTGAAGATGTCATCACCACGGGAATCACAACGGTCGTCGTCATGGTCGTCGCTGCGATCAACCCTCAACACGCTTGGAAAGATCCGATTCTTCGCTTCATCGACACGATTGTTGGCATTGTGGTTGGCATCGCCGCCGCGTGGGTCAGCATAAGGGTTGCCGGGTGGCTCGCGACGAATTCCATTTCAAATAGCTCAAAACCATTTCAAGGGAATAGCACGTCGTGATGGTGCCGCCAACAAACGACGTCCTTGCTGCGTGCTGTGAGATCCGCGGAAATTGAGTATGTCCACGGCCCCCCAAAACATCATGGAGCCGGTTTCTCCTCTACGATGGTTCGGTGACTTCCTTAAAGAGGAGCTCGCGCCGTACGCGGAAAGAGGAGCCGTGGTGGCCCGGGCGGTCCTCGCCGCCAGCATCGTGATGATCCTCACAATGCTGTTTCGTATGCCCTACGGGGCTTATGCGGCGCTTTATGCGGTAACTATTTCACGGGAAAATCCTCAGGCGACGATAAAGGAGGTTAAAACCATCGTCGTCGCCTTTGCAGCGTCCGTGCTGTATGTCCTGACAGGCGCAATGTTGTTTCTTGGGGAGCCAGACTTGCGGCTGTTGTGGATTGTTGCGACTTTGTTTCTGATGTTCTTCGCGCTGCGAGTAGTCACCAACCATACTGCTGCCGTGCGTTTTGGATATTTGATTGTTGTCACGATCCCACTGTGGGATCAGCACATTTCCGCCGAGGGTCGCGTGGAGGGGACCCTTTGGGCCTTTGGGTCCATTTCCCTGGCCAGCATCATCACAGCGCTAACCGAAGTCGCGTTCGCGGAATTCAGCGGGCGCGACGACTTGTTGCAATCCATTGCGGAGCGACTCGGGACGGTCAAGGAGCTGCTGGAATGCTACGCTGAGGGTCGACCCGTGGACAGCAAGACCGAAAAGCAGATCACTCGGCTGGCTATTGTGGGGACCTCGAGGCTGCGGCGTTATCTGAAACAATCGTCCTACGCACCACATTACGCGGAACAAATGGGCGCGGTCGTAGCGCTCACCGGAAGGCTCGTCGATATTGCTGCCAACCTGACAAGCTTGAACTTTGACCTCGCCGGGCGTGACCGGGAACAAATGGGCAAACTGGCAACCGACCTCACAAGCATTCGCGCCGCTCTGTTGACTGAACACGTGCCAAGCCCTGTCGAGACAAGTGACAACTCGCAGCGTGTCCCCCACCTGCGGGAATTGGAGGCGACCGTCTCGATGATCCCCGATGTGTTTACGCGGGCGCGATCGGTCGTTGCCTATGCGCCCCAGACAGGAGGCGGGGATCCTCCTTCCAGATTCGTTGTTGCAGACGCCTTCTCCAACCCGGAACATCTGAGGTTCGCGCTGAAAGGCTGCCTGGCCGCGAGTCTTTGTTATTTCTTCTATAACGCCAAAGATTGGCCGGGCATCAACACTGCGATTACCACTTGTTTTCTGACCGCACTTAGCACAATCGGGTCTTCTCACCAGAAGCAACTTTTGCGGTTTTCGGGCGCCATCATCGGTGTGGTGCTGGGCATCGGCTCTCAAATCTTCATCTTGCCCCATCTCGATTCTATCGCCGGCTTTACTCTTCTCTTTCTAGCGGTAACCATTCCAGCTGTTTGGATTGCAACGTCTGGACCGCGGCTTTCTTATTGTGGTGTCCAGATACTCGTCACGTTTTATCTCATTAATCTCGGCGAATTCACAGTACAGACCTCCCTCGAGCCCGGAAGGGACCGTGTAATCGGTATCTTTCTCGGACTGTTGATCATGTGGCTGGTGTTTGACCAACTGGGGGGCGGCGCTTCCGCCGTTGTCGAGATGAAGAGACAGTTCGTCGTCAATCTTCGATTGCTCGCGCAATTCACAAGGGAGCCGACCGCTGACGATCTAAGACTTAACAGCGAACGGAGCTATGTTCTGAGAGAAAAGATCAACAGCAACTTCGACGCGGTGCGGGCCTCAGCCGATGGAGTTCTATTCGAATTCGGGCCTTCTCGCCAACAAGACCTGGCGTGGCGCGACAGGTTCAGACAGTGGCAACCGAGCCTGAGGCTCCTTTTCGTAACTGAAATTGCACTCTGGAAATACCGCGCTCGGCTTCCAGGCTTTGAATTACCTTACACCGTCGACGCGGCTCAACGAGCCTTCGATGACGAACTCGCGCGAACGCTGGAATCCATGGCAGATCGAATCGAAGGTCGGCCATCGCAAGTAGGATTCTCCGAAGAGTCGCTTACGCGTCTGGAACGCGCAGTCAATACTTGGGAGGGATCGGATCCACACCCAGCAACTGCAGATCAATTCCAAGCGTTCCTTTCCCTGCACAAGAGAATCGCAAGCTTGGCGAGTGCGTTGCAGAAAGAAACCGGAAACGCTGTGTAATTGCGCTACCGCCAGAGGTTAAGGTTAACCGCTTTCGGCTTTCAACCGAAGGGTTGGAATTACTCAAGAGTTGGGCATCGAAGAACGCATTTCGCTGTTTTTTCGCTGAGGGGGAAATTGGGGGGACTCTGTGCATGCGGAGCCACATTTCGGTACATCTCGCCACTACCAAATATTCTCCTATCTCGTTTATTTGCAAAAACAAGATTGAAAAGGAAGGACTTCCAAGAGATAGCCTCGCTGGCTTGGGCACAGGAGGTCCGTCAGACTTGAAGCTCGGTTCGCCAATCAGTCTACCTCAGAGAAATTGCAGCATCAGGAAGGGGCCCTGTACGACGGCAACTACGCTAGGAGCCTCGTACTGCGTTTTTTCCAACCCACAACTCAACCCACAGAATCCGATGTCTTGTGCGATCTTCAACGGATTACGCGGCGTTTGGCAGTCCCCGCGGTCTTGTAAGTTGTTGTAAAACCTAGTCGTGCTACTCTGATAAGGGCGAGGTCGATGGTTTAAGCCCACTATTTATTTTCGGTAGATTACCGGGCGTTTGCGGCGGTTTTCAACACCGCTGCACTCCGGAGCGCAACGCTTGCGCAGGACGGTTCTGCCTGGTCACACCCTTCAAGCCGACAGAGCGAACGTCGCAGCGGCCATTTGGCTGGAAAGTCGGCTATGCGCACATATGGCAGTCCAACAGGACCAAGACACGTTGAATAGTCGCCGTTTTCCTTCAACTTGACAAAGTAATTTTAAAGGTACGCTTCTGGGTAACCCCAAGGTCCAAAGTGAGTGTTTGAATGTTTGTAAGCTGTTGAAAAATTGCAGTGGACCCATAAGCCGGAATCTTCGGGGCCCATTTGTGTTTTCAATAAGGTACGTAGAATCAAATGACGCGCATCGTCAATGAAGTCAGTTTGGGCCAGCAAAAACATGTTTTATGGCACAGTTATGTCACAGTTTTCTGTCTCGGTTCCGTGCAACGGTTTAGTAAAGAGCGACACATCGAGCAGTTCCGCGCGGGAAACGAATCACTTTGATTTCATCGCGGGCTTGCCGCAGCACTCGGGGCGCTGAGGCAGTTCGGAGGCATTCCAGCCCCCGCCAAGCGCTTGAACCAAAGTCACCGCGTCGACCATGCGACGGCCGAGAATATTTACGGCCGTTACTTCGTCGGAGAGAGCTGCACTCTGGGCAGTGGTCACTTCCAGGTAACTTGTGACGCCTCCTTTGTACCGAGTGTTGGCAAGGTCCAGGTACTTCTGCGCGGCGACGACTGCGTTCTCTTGAACCTGCGCTTCATGCTCTAGGATGCGCAACGCCGCCAGATTGTCCTCGACCTGCTGAAAGCCTGTGAGCACTGTTTCGCGATAATTGGCGACATTCTGATCGTACGCCGCCAGGGCCTGATCGACGTTGGCGCGGCGCCGACCGCCATCAAAAATAGGCGCTATGGCGGAGCCGCCGAACGACCAAAGGGCGCTCGGGCCAGTCAGCAAGGCGCCAATCGCACCACTTTCGAACCCACCTGTGGCGCCCAGACTGATGGTCGGATAATAAGCCGCCTTTGCTACCCCGATTTGCGCGTTGGCCGCGGCCATGCGTCTCTCCGCCGCTGCAATGTCGGGACGGCGCTCAAGTAGTTCTGACGGTAGCCCCACCGGAATCGAAGGAGGAGGCGTTGTGAGCGGAAGCGGAGCAAGACTGAAGTTAGCCGGAGGCTTCCCAATGAGAACAGCCACCGCGTGCTCGTATTGCGCTCGGGCAACTCCCACATCAATTGCCTGCGCGCGGGTTGTTTCAAGCTGAGTTCGCGCCTGTTGGACTTCTAAATCCGACGCCAGGCCACCGGTAAATCGGCTCTCAATCAATTCGAGGGCTTGCTGGTACTGCGTAACAGTGGAATTCAGGAGCTGCTCCTCCGCATCAAGTGTACGTGCCTGAAAATAATCCAACGCCAACTGGGCATGCATGGAGAGATTCACGGTTGCCAGGTCGGCAGCGCTGGCTTGTGCCTGGTCGCGATAGGACTCGACATTGCGGCGCACGCGTCCCCAGACGTCGACTTCATACGAAAGTTCGAAGGGAATTTGAAAGTCGTTGTACGTCGCTCCATTGGTGGTGAGGCTGGGAGGCCGGTTGTTCGAGATTTTGTTTCGACTCGCGCTCGCACCCCCGCTGAGAGTGGGGAAATAATCGGCGCGGTTGTAGCGGACAAGCGCGCGAGCCTGCGTATATTGGGCTTCCGCCGCCTTCAAGTTCTGGTTGGACACATTGATTTGTTCTTCGAGGGCATTCAGTTGAGGGTCATGAAACATCTCCCACCAGTTCCCTCCGAGGTTCTGCTCGTTCGGTTGGGCCGGCTTCCAATTCCCCGCTTCCTTGTAGGTTGCCGGAACTTCAGCGGCGGGCCGCTTATAATTTGGCCCGACCGCGCATCCCGCAATCAGGGCCATGCTCAGAACTGTGAAAGCACCTGCCATGCGCTTCGAGACGTGATTTTTTGTGTGCCACAGCCGAGGGAAACTCATTGCGCACCTCCTGCGGTAATGGCCTGGGCAATCTGCACCTTTTCTCCATTCACCACGGAATCCGGAGGGCTCACGATGACGGACTCGCTGCCCTGCAGACCGGAAATGATTTCGATCGTGTCACCAAAATCGCGGCCGGGCGTTACCGACACCAACTGCGCTTTGCCGTCTTTTACAGCGACGACGCGCAGACCCTCTTTGCGAAACAACAGAGTTTCGGTCGGCAAGATGTAGGTAGACACCTGCCCCGGCACTTTGAAATGAACTTCAGCATAGGAGCCGGAGAGCAATTTTCCCGTCGGATTTGTTACATCCACTTCCGCCAGAAGGGTGCGTGTTTCGTAGTTGATGGCCTGGGCAGTGCGCACGAGTTTGCCCGTGAATGTTGTCCCGGGAAACTCCGCCAAGTTCAAGTCCGCGGTCAGGCCAGAGGTAGTTGCCTGCGAATATTCTTCCGGGACGTTGACATACACGCGCAGCCGATCCACCTGAGAGAGATGAAACAGATCGGTCTTGACGCCGCCCCCGCTACCGGAGTCGACCAGGGCACCGACATCTGTATTGCGGGCGGTAATAATCCCGTCGAAGGGGGCGTAGATCTTCTCAAACGATTGCAAGGCCTCCAGCTGATTCACATTGGCCTGGTCGGCTTCTACAATCGATTTATTGACGTTATAGGTGCCGACGGCGTTGTCTACGTCCTGTTGGGACACAGCATTCGTTTTGAGAAGACCTTGATAACGATTTTTGGTAATTTCGGCAAGCCTGAGATTGGCTTCGGCAGTGGAGAGATTGCTGCGCGATTGCCGCAGTTGCTGGTCGACCTCGGGTGTCGCAATCACAGCCAGCAACTGCCCTTTCTTCACGTGTGCTCCAATATCGAAATACCAGGCCTGCAAATAGCCGTTGGTGCGAGAGAAAATGGGAGCCGTGACATAAGGTTGTACGTTTCCGGGCAGCACGATTTCCTGCGAGGGCGCGGCACGCTGCGGCGAGACCACGGAAACAGTTGGCACCGCCATGTCAGCGGTTTCGGTGCGTAGCGCGGCGCTGGCGAGCATTCGCTGAAGAATTCCGGAAATCAACAGCACGCCGAAGATGGCGACCAGCACGACAGCCGTGAGCCAGCCGCGTCGCGGCCGCGCTTGTTTGCCGGCGACCGGCGGTGATTGCGGTTCCTGTGTGGAAGCCTGTTTTTTTATTTGTGATTGCATTGACGTCCCCCTTCAAATTCCATTTCAGAGATTTTCCTGCGATTGAACTGTGGTCCCCGCTGGCTGGCTCTTCAGGCCGTGCAGGAGACTAAAGAGGGTTGGGACAAAGAGCAGCGTGGATACGGTGGCGAAAAGCAGCCCGCCAATGACCGCACGTCCGAGAGGCGCGTTTTGTTCACCGCCGTCCCCGAGCCCCAAAGCCATGGGCAGCATGCCGATGATCATGGCCAGCGCCGTCATCAGCACGGGGCGAAAGCGCGTGAATCCAGACTCGAGCGCGGCCGTGATGGAATCTTTCCCTTCGGCCATCTGCTCCGCCGCGAAACTCACGACCAGAATGCTGTTCGCGGTGGCCACGCCCATGCACATGATGGTGCCGGTGAGAGCGGGCACGCTCAGGGTGGTGTGAGTCACAAAAAGAAACCAGGCGATTCCAGCGAGGGCCGCGGGCAGGGCGCAAATGATGATGAAGGGATCCAGCCAGGACTGAAAGTTGACGACAATCAGGAGGTACACAAGGAGCACTGCGAAGACTAATCCCGTCAACAGGCCGACGTAGGAAGAGCGCATGGTCTGCGCCTGACCGCGCAGAACGACTTGGGAGCCGCGGGGAAGTTGGCTGCGAGTCTGGGCGAGAATGCGCGTGATGTCGCGCGAGACGCCTCCCAGGTCCCGCCCTTGAACGGCGCCGTAGATATCGATAGCGGGTTGAATGTTGTAGTGAGAAACCACAGCCGTTCCGCTGCCCCGCTGGACGGAAGCGAAGCTCGCGAGAAGGGACGGCGGCGCGTTGGGGGTGGGGCCGGTGATCGGCATGTTCGAGAGATCCTGGAGCGAGGCGATGCGATATTGGGGAGTCTGAGTTGAAACTTGATAACTAACTCGATTCTTGGGATCAAGCCAGTAGGTTGGAGCGGTCTGAAAGCTGCCGCCCAGAGAAATCAGAACGTTTTGCGCAATGGCCTGAGTATTGAATCCGACTTCCTGGGCCTTTGTGCGATCAACCCAGAGATGCATGTACGGTTGATCGAAAGGCTGCTGAATTCGCGTGTCGACAATCCCGGAAACGTTTCTGACCTGCTCCAGCAATGCGTTGGCATACGCCCGATTGCCCGCCAAATCATTACCGGTTATTTGAATGTCGATGGGAGCCGGCAACCCGAAATTCAGAATTTGGCTCACCATGTCGGAAGGCAAGAATGAGAAAGTCACGCCGGGAAATTGCCTGGCCAGATTGATACGGAGGTCGTGAACGTACTTTGCAGTTTTGTGATGGTTGACGGCGAAAGTGACAAGGATATCCGCGTCCGAGGTTCCTACCGTTCCCGTGTTGTTGTAGGACGTATTGATCCCGCTATAGGGCAGCCCAATATTGTCAATCACATTGGAGATCTCACCCGGCGGCAACTGCTGCCGGATGGACCGCTCGACGAGATCGCACAGTCGCGCGGTTTCCTCGATGCGCGTTCCGGTTGGCGCTCGAAGGTGGAGATTGAACGAGCCGCTGTCAGTCGTAGGAAAGAAATCTTGCCCTAGCCAGGGAATAATCAACACCAGGGAACCGAGACACGCGGCGAAAAAGGCAATCAGGAAGGCGCGACGGTGATGCAGGCAGCGCTCAAGCAATCCGCGGTAGCGCGCCCGGAGGGCCTCGAAGGCCTCTTCAAAGCGCACCTGCACCCGGACGAAGGGATTTCGTGAGGCCGCGCTATGCGCCGCGTCGTGCTCATGGCCACGCAGCAGGAATTTCGCCATGGTGGGAACCACGGTACGCGACAGGAGATAGGAGGCCAGCATGGCAAATACGACGGCTTCACCCAGCGGCACGAACAAATACCGTGCTACGCCAGTCAGGAGAAACATCGGAACGAAAACGATACAGATGGCGAGCGTGGCCACAAACGCCGGGACAGCGATCTGTTGGGCGCCATCGAGGATGGCGTGTTCGACTTCCTTCCCCAAGGCAATGTTTCGGTTGATGTTTTCAATTTCGACGGTTGCGTCATCCACCAGAATGCCGACAGCGAGCGCCAGTCCTCCCAGGGTCATGATGTTGATCGTCTGCCCGATCGCACTCAGAACGATGATGGACGTGAGGATCGCCAACGGAATCGAGGTCGCGATGATGAGCGTGCTTCGCCAGCTGCCGAGAAAGATGAGAATCATCAGGCCTGTAAGGCAGGCAGCGATACTCGCTTCTTTCACCACACCCTGAATGGCGCTTTTCACGAAAATGGACTGGTCGGCAAGCGGCTTAATTTCCAGGGCCGGCGGCACCGTCTGCTTGATTTGCGGCAAGAGAGCCTTGATCCCGGAGATGATGCTTAGGGTCGAGGCATTGCCGTTTTTTTGAACGGTCAGGAGAGTGGCGCGCTGACCGTTCACGCGGACGATGTTGGTTTGCGGCGGGTAGCCGTCGCGCACCCAGGCGACATCGCCGATGTAAGTGGTGGTGGTCCCGACCGTCTTGATAGGGATGCGATTCAGCTGCTCGATCGTCTGGGGAGCCGCATTCGAAATGTCGACTTCGTATTCCTTGGAACCGATCTTTGAGGTGCCGGTTGGAAGAATCAGATTCTGGGCGCTGATGGCGGTGACAACGTCAAGAGCGGAAAGACCTTTGGACTGCAAGGCGGCGGTATTCAGGTCCACTTGTACCTGGCGCTGCTTACCGCCATAGGGATAAGGAACCGCGGCCCCCTCAATTGTGACCAGCCGTGTGCGAATGAAATTCAGGCCATAGTCGTTCAATTGCTGCTCCGAAATGCCTTTGCCCGAGAGCCCGAGTTGGAGTATGGGGACCGTCGAAGCGTTGTAGGTGATGATCAACGGGGGCGTGGTGCCGGCGGGCAGCTGCCGGAGCTGAGTTTGGGAATTTGACGTGATTTGTGCAATGGCTTTGTCGATGCTCACCGAGGGTTGGAAGAAAACCTTCACCACGGCGATGCCATTGTAAGATTGCGATTCGATGTGCTCGATGTTATCCACCGTAGTGGTCAGATTGCGCTCGGTGATGGAGATGATCCGGTCGGAAATATCCTGCGGGTCCAGTCCGTTGTAGTTCCAGATGATGCTGACCACGGGGATGTTGATATTCGGAAAGATGTCTGTGGGGGTGCGAAGAATCGCCAGGCCCCCGAAGACAAAAATCAGAATAGCGAGCACCGCGAAAGTGTATGGCCGCCTCAGTGCTAGTTTTACAATCCACATGATTCACTCCCGTTTTGACCAGACTGCATATTCATCGAATAGACCTTAGGGCCTGTGTTTGGCTTGTCTCGGATAATGGAGAGTGCAGCCCGAATGCCGCTTCGAGGATGGAGCGAGAGTTTGTGTAAGTGGTTGGCCCGCGAGCACTTAATGGGATAGGCGTGAGATCTCGGGCAAGGGCCGAGGAACCTGGAGTCCAGCCGATTGGATGATCGTCCATAGGCCGACAACTTGTCGTTAGGAGGGGATCGATTTCGAAGGAGAGAATCTGAATCAAGACGGCGGCTCCCGCGGAGCGCAGTCGCACCCAGATTAAAGCGCTTGATTGCAGAACTCTACGAATTGGCAGTCAGGGAGCCGTCAAAATTGCATTTGACGACGAGAATGGTTACATCATCGTTGAAGTTATCACCGCAAAAATCTGCCGAAGCGTTGTAGATACTGGTCATAAGACCTTCGGCAGACAACGAAGAACCGCGGAGCACCGCCGCGGAAAGGCGCTTTATGCCGAATTCTTCGCCAACCTGGTTCTGTGCCTCGGTGACACCGTCGGTATAGAAAACCAGCACATCGCCTGGCGCGAGATCTTCGGAAGCCAGATCGCAAATCTCTTCGGGAGACAAGCCGATTGGCAGACAGGACGAGTTCAAGCGAGTGAGCGCGCCGGTGGAAGCGCGAAACAAAAGCGCGGAATTGTGGCCACAGTTGACATACTGAAGCGTTCGCTCGTGTACATCGATCTTCGCAAGCATCAGCGTGACGTATGCTTCGGGATTGGACACGGCGCCGATCTCCGTATTCAGCCTTTGTACCTGGGCCAACATATCTCGATCCCGGTCAGCCTCAAGCCGCAGGGCTGCCGCCGTCGCGGACATTAACAGGGCTGCGGGTACACCTTTTCCGGCAACGTCCGCGACGATGATTTGGGTGATACCCGAGTCGACCGGGAAATAGTCGTAGTAATCGCCGCCTACACCGCGTGCCGGCAGCATCATTCCGGCTATATCGAGTCCAGCTATAGCTGCTTTGCCCGAGGGAAGAAACAGTCGTTGGACCTGCGCGGCCAACTCGAGATCGTTTAGGAGATCATCCCGCTGCTGCTGGACAGTCTTGGCGAGCGCTTCCCGTTCCTCGATATATCGTTGGATCAGGTAAACGACAAACGCAAAACAGAGCATCGCGGAGATCTGATGGAAGACACGGACTTCCAGGTGAACAGGCCGGGGAGAATAAGAATCGTGGAGCAACATGCAGACAACGATCAGGCTGTAACTGATTGCGCGCCGCAGGAAGATCGCACCGACTGCAAGGGGAAGCATGTAAAGATAAACGAGCGAAACCGAAGTAACGCGATGGTCCGCGTAAGCGACCGCCGCGATCGCCCCTACCACCATGACGAATGGAAGCCAAGCCTCTCCGTTGGAAGCCACTTCTTTTCGAAGCAGAGCCAGGAATCGAATTTGCTGGCCGAATTCCCGCAAGCCGGTGGGAAGCGGATCCTGCAAGGGGTTTTGCGCGAGGTCGCTCATTGAAACAGCACTTTCTCCATCAGTCCTTTGTCTTCATGATTCAGAAGATGGCAATGAGAAATGGACATGCCAAGCAACGGCGGATGGCCGGCGTGCGGCCCATCGGCCGCACGCACGGGAATGGCTACTGAAATGAGCCCCAGTGTCACGGTGGCACACAAGTAGCGGGGCATATCGGGCTCCGTTACTTCTTCGAAGAGTCTGGAGGGAAGTGCTTGAACATTTTGTCCACGCCCTTATCCAGATTCTTGATGTTCTTGTCAGAGTTGTTAGAGAGAGTGTTACTTGCGGCGCCTCTCCAGATCAGTTGCTTGGTCTTGGTATCGAAGAGATCGACCACCACCGTGCCAACCTTGTACGTATCGGTCGTTGTTGTGGCCTCACCAAAGCCACCGCCACCGAAACGTCGCCAGCCCCAGCCTCCTCCAAATCCGTTATAGAAGGTATTCAGGGTTTGCTGCTCACGGGTGATTTCGACAGCGACGATGGAAACGTCACCACCCGACTCCACCTGGGACAGGCCTTTCTGGGCCAAGTCCGCATTGACGGCATTCTTGATGCGATCAACATCCAGGGAATCTTTCGTCTTAACGTGCTCCCATGAATAGGTCTTGTATTGCGCGAAGCTTGCGTTGCGGTCGTAGTCGGTCTTCACCTGCTGTGCCGGCGACTTGGCTGCAAATAGAAACAGCGTTCCAATCAAAATGAATACCACTTTTTGCAATTTCATTGGCTCCTACCTCCTCTTTCCCTTTCCGATGCTTTCAGTTCGTTCAACGACACAATTGGAAAGGCAATAGGATTGCCAAACCTGTTTGTTGCCTAAGTGACTGAAAGTAGGCTCTGACACAAACGACAGCGTGCTATGTGATGCCAGCCCGCTGGACACGGCTCCGAATGCTGACAGGCCCGTGTGGCTACTTAGTTGATTTCGGGCATGAGAGAAATAAAATCAGGCCAGATCGAAGCGCGATCGTAGAGGCTTTCCGTGACAGGACTCTTCTAGGAAGGAAGAGAATCCTTTTTGTTACGCGAGATCCCCAGCTTTTGCATCCGGAAGTATAGCGTGGACCTCTTGATGCCCAAGCGCGCAGCCGCCCCGTTGGGACCGGATACCACCCACCGGGTTTCCTCAAGAGTCTTGATAATGTGGTCCCGTTCGGCGTCCTCCAGCGTAATTGCTCCAACGGTTCCTACTTCCGCGGCAGCCCGCAAACTCGCGAGAGGAGGTTGCAGGATGTTGCCGGAAGTGACGATGACGCTGCGCTCGATGAAATTCTGAAGCTCGCGAATATTGCCCGGCCAGGGGTAGGACGCCAGTTCAGACATCGTTTCCGGCGAGACCTGGTCGATTTGTTTTCCCATCCGGCGGGAATAGATCTCGACAAAGTGTTCCACCAGAGCCGGAATGTCCTCGCGCCGCTCTCGCAACGGTGGCAGAGGGATTGGAAAGACATTCAGACGATAGTAGAGATCGCTGCGAAACTCGTTTCGCTTCACCATTTCCACTAAATTCCGGTGGGTGGCGGCTACCAGGCGAACGTCCACCTGGTGAGTGCGGCCACTGCCCAGGCGCTCGAATTCCTGCTCCTGCAGGACACGCAGTAGCTTTGGCTGCAGCGGCAACGGAATATCTCCCACCTCGTCCAGGAAAAGCGTCCCTTTGTGAGCCAGTTCGAAGCGGCCAATTTTTTGCGCGATCGCCCCCGTAAAAGCGCCTTTTTCGTGGCCGAATAGTTCGCTTTCCAGGAGATCAAAGGGGATGGCGGCGCAATTCAGTTTTAGGAAAGGCCGTCCGAACCGAGCACTCAGATTGTGGAGCGCACGCGCAATCAGCTCCTTGCCAGTGCCTGTCTCGCCTTGGATAAGAACGGTGGAATCCGTAGGGGCGACCTGCTCGACTTGTTCGAGCACCGATTCCAGCGCAGAGCTGCTGCCTATAATCTGTTCGAATCGGCGCGGCTCGCGGTCCTGGTCGGCGGATCCGAATGTTGCAACAGCTGCCACGGAAAACCTCCTGGAGGAACCTGGTATGCACTTCTGCTTGGGGGCTTAGCTTTCCAGAGCGGCCCGCACACTCTCGAGGAGTGCTTCATCGTCGAATGGTTTTGCCATGAATTCCACTGCGCCCGCCCGCAACGCTTGCATCCGCATTTTTTCGTCGCCATGGGCAGTTATGAAAATGATGGGAACCCGGCAACGATCGGCGTTGAGCTTAGCCTGCAGTTCGAGGCCGGTCATTCCGGGCATGCGGATGTCCGTTATCAGGCATGCAATCTGGTGCTGCTGGCCGGATTTCAGAAATTCTTCTGCCGATGAGAAGGCCTGAGCCGGCAATCCGACCACGTGCAGCATGCCGAGCAGCGCGCTACGCATCGAGTCGTCGTCATCCACAATGGCTACCAGTTTGGGCTTCGCTTGGCTGTCCATGGGCGAAATATAACAGCGCCGGCAAAATCAGCGCAATCATACCTTCGTATGAGGGTCGAATCGCTCACATTGTGAGCGGTGACGGGAATTCAAGGTTCGTGGACTACTTCATGTCGGGGGCGTCAGCTCCGACGCCATCCTGACCAAATCCGCGAGTGATTGAGCCTGCATCTTCCGCATTACGTGTCCTCGATGAATCTTCACGGTAATCTCGCTGATCCCGAGTTCGAAGGCGATCTGCTTGTTGAGCATGCCCGAAACCACCAGACCCATGACCTCGCGCTCCCGCTGGCTCAGAGCTTCATAACACTTTCGCAGCCCGGCACGACTACTCTGCTGACGGCGCCTGACACGGTCGCGCTCCAAGGCTTGATAAATTGCATTCAGCAAGTCCTGATCGTCGAAGGGCTTGGTCAGAAACTCCATGGCACCCGACTTCATGGCTTTCACCGTCATCGGAATGTCTCCATGACCGGTGACAAAGATAATCGGGATTTGGATGCCTGCATCGGCCAACTGGCGCTGAAAGTCCAGACCGTTAACGCCCGGGAGGTTTACGTCCAGAACAAGACAACTTGGCCCTTCCGGTCGCTTGCTGCGCAGGAACTGTTCCGCCGTCCTAAAGGATTCGGACTGTAAGCCCGCCGACTTCAGCAGTCCCTGGATGGACGCACGCACTGAGGGATCGTCATCAACGACGAATACCGTGCAAGTGTCGGGCGGGTTCATTCTTTCTCTTCCACCTTGCCGGGAAGCGTGAAAGAAAAACTTGCCCCGCGGGGAAAGTTGTTGGCAGCCCGCAGACGCCCGCCATGGGACTCAACGATAGAGCGGCTGATCGATAGTCCCATACCTGTGCCATGAGGCTTGGTGGTGAAAAACGCTTCGAATACCTGGTCAGGCTGCTGCGACGGCAGCCCCATACCGGTATCGGTGACGGACACAAGAACCTGGTCGTCTTCGGCGCGCTGCGATTTGATGACAAGCTCCCGTCCCACATCCGCATCCTTCATCGCATCTATGCCATTAACCATGAGGTTCATCAGAACCTGTTGCAATTGCACGCGATCCGCCATGACCCCGGGAGTGTCTGGTTCAAGCTCCGTCCGCACTAAAATGGAGTAGCGCCTGGCCTCGACCTGCAGCAAAACCACCATTTCGCGTATCACTTCATTTACGTTCACCAATTCCCGTTCCGAAGTTCCCTTCTTGAAAAGCAGGCGGATACGTTTGATGATTTCCGCCGCGCGCGTTCCGTCGTTTACGATTCTCCTGGCAGCCGCGCACGCTTCCTCGACGTTTGGTTCATCGCGCGTGAGCCAGCGCAAGCAGGTTTTGGCGTTGGTGACGGCGGCGGCAATCGGTTGATTCACTTCGTGCGCCACGGACGCGGCCAGCTCTCCCATCGTAGTCACGCGGTTGACCCGTGCGAGATCCGCCTGCATCTCGCGCAACGCCTCTTCTGCCCGCTTGCGTTCGGTTACATCGATCGTGGTACCCACGAATTGCACCACATCCCCGGATGCGTTCAAAACGGGATGGCCGATGGTGTGAGTGTATTTAACGGTGCCGTCAGGAAGAAGAATTCGTTGCTCCACTTTGTAATCCGACTTTTCACCGATTGCTCGATCAGTTGCCTCTTGCCACGTAGCTCGATCCTCCGGATGCACCCGCTGCAACCGTTCTTCCCAAGCCAGCAGGCCCTCTTCAGGAGCGAAACCGTAGATGCGATACCATTCCTCGGAGAGATGCAAGGCGTCTTTTCCCGGTACCCGCCATGCCCAACTCCCCGTATGCGTGAGCCTCTGCGCTTCTGCCAGATAATTCTCGCTTCGCCGCAACGATTCCTCCGCCGATTTGCGCTCACGGCTCTCCGCCTGCAACGCCTCGTTGGTATTGCGCAGCTCTTGGACGGTTACTTTGAGGTCGTCGCGCGTGTGTCTCAGGGACTCCGTGGCCCGCCTTTGCGCAACGCTCAGCGATCCGACAAACAGCGCCGACACTATGAAAATGATAAGGCGCGGTATTTCTTCAGGTTTTTCACCCAACGAATGAATCGGAGGCAGAAAGAAATAATAGAAAGCAAACGCGGAAAGGACCGTCGCGAGCAATCCTGGCCAAATTCCGCCGAACCACGCGCCCAATATGACAGCGCAGAGAAAAAGCGACACGAGCGCATCCTGCAAATGCAGCGCCGGCCAGCGGGAAATGGCCAAGGCCAGTCCAACCGCAAGAATGGCAATCCAATAGCTCCAAATCGCAGGCGGCTTGCGCCACAGAAGAGGATTTAACCTCGACATACCGCGTCTCCTGCAAAGCAGGCTGTCGCTCCCGGCAATCGGAATCTTAACATCAGAGAGTCCGGCCGGACTTGCCTTGCAGCGCTTGTGAGCCCTCTCCCCGTGGAGCGCGGAGTAGCCCCTCGATTCATCCAGTCGAATGGGCCCATCGCCAATTGAGCGGCGAATCGTTCACCGCGATGCGACAAGCTCCGGGACTTCGAAAAGCCTGCGGTACTCTTCGTCCGCCAGGCTCAGGGAAGCGGCCGCGACGTTCTGCTCGAGATGTTCGATCGAGGAAGTCCCTGGGATGGGCAGCATCATGGGAGATCGTCGCAGAAGCCAAGCTAGCGCTACTTGCGTGGGGCTCGCATGGTGCGTCTGGGCAATTTGGCTAAGCACCTCGCCCGCAACTTTTCCGGCTCCCAGTGGGAACCAGGGAATAAAAGCAATGCCATTGCGCTCGCAATATTCCACCACATAATCCCACTCGCGGTCCGCGAAGCTATAGCGATTCTGGACGGAGACGATCTGCACAATCCTGCGCGCTCGCTCGATATGCTCTTGCGTGACATTGGACAACCCAATCAGACGAATTTTGCCCTCGTCCCGCAGTTGAGCCAGCGTTTCCACCGAGGCCTCAAACGGCACGCCATGGTCCGGAACGTGCAGTTGATAAACGTCGATACGGTCCAGGCGCAATCTTTTGAGGCTTCCCTCGACCGCCTTGCGAAGGTGCGCGGGAGTTGCATCGTGGGTCCACTGGTTCGGGCCCGGGCGGTTCCAGCCGCCCTTGGTCGCAATCACGAGCTCAGCCGGGTAAGGAAACAACGCCTCGGCGATCAACTCTTCGCTTACGTGTGGGCCGTAGGAATCCGCCGTATCAATGAAATCGACATGAAGTTCCAAAGCCCGGCGAAGAACTGCTAACGCCCCTTTGCGGTCTTTTGGCGGCCCCCAGATGCCTTCGCCTGTCAGACGCATCGCTCCGAAGCCGAGGCGATGCACGGAGATTTCCCCGCCAAGCGAAATATCACCAGCCGTACCTGCAGAAAGTTCTTTCTTGTTCATGATCGTCCTCCAAATTCTTCCTTAGATTTATCCAATGCTGACTGTCACGGATTCAGCAGCTTCGCGAGCCGGGGGAGCCATGAATTCCGGTCCAACTGGATTGTGAACAGTGTCGCGAAGAATGGCGTCAATGGCGGCGAAATCAGCTTTGGTCAGCGTCCAGCCGCTTATCTCGCTGATGGGCGCAAGCTGCTCGGGGCGGCGCGCGCCCCAAAGGGCGATACCGACACCCGGCTGGTCGAGGAGCCATCGAACCGCCAGATGAATCACCCGCTTGCCAAAGTGCTCCCGTGCATAAGCATCCAGTTTGTCCGCCGCATTCAAGTACTCGGCGAAATGCGGCTGCTGAAACTTGGGGTCGCTGCTTTTGCGCAAGTCGTCTTTCGCAAACTGCCGGCCTGCGTTCATGGCGCCGCTCAATAATCCGCGGCAGAGCGCGCCATACATCAGCGTCGCAATACCGTTACCCAGAGCATACGGAAGGATGTCGCTCTCGATTTCGCGCTCAAAAAGATTGTAGGGAGGTTGCAGGGTGTGAAGCGGTGCGACCGATTGGAATCGCGCCATCTGTTCGGGGGAATAATTGCTGACCCCAATGGCGCGGATTCTGCCCTGCTCATAGAGCTCGCGGAGCGTCGCGGCTGTCTCCTCGATAGGAACGAGAGGGTCGGGCCAATGCACCTGGTATATATCAATGTAGTCCGTCTGGAGACGGCGGAGCGAGTCCACAAATTCCTGGAGAATCCGCCGGCGCGTGGAGTTGCGTTCGACCTTGCCCGTGGTCCAGTCAAGGCCTACTTTTGTGGCGAGGACGACGCTCTCTCGGCGACGGTTTTGGCGCAAAGCTTCTCCCACAATCTCTTCGGAGCGTCCCTGCCCGTAGACAGGTGCTGTGTCGATCGAATTGATGCCGTGGTCGAGCGCAGCATGGATAGTACGAATGGATTCCTTCTCGTCCGTGCCGCCCCACATCCAGCCGCCGATGGCCCAGGTACCGAGTGCGATTCGCGAAGAGATGAGATTAGTTCCTTTGATATTTGTGTATTCCAACATGGTGTCCTTCCTTTTCCTTGAGATCCTTGTTTTTCTAGCCAAGCCATTGCGGGTTGGCGTAGGTGCCATCGAAATGATGGCTCGTTTTATAAAGTTCAAACTGACCGGCTTCCGCGGCTTTTGCCGTTTTCGCCAGAAGGGCTGCAACTTGGGAAGAGTCGAGTGGTCGGAAACCCCGAGCCGCGTTGAGAGCTTGCTGAAGAATCGGGAGCGAATCGCAGCCCGTAATGACCACACTTGTTGGCAAGTTCATTGCGTAGTGGAGACACTCCACAGGGGTGGCTGTTTTGCTCTCGAGAATAATGTGGTCGCCCATCGGCTTCATGCCGAGCACGCCGATATCGTTCTTGAGCAAGACCGGCAGAACTTTCTTCTCGAAACTGTTGAAGTGCGCGTCCATGACGTTGAGGGGCATCTGAATGGCGTCGAACGTGAAGCCATGCTTTGAAGCGGCGCCCAGCATGTGCAAATGAATGTCTGGACTCTTGTGGCCTGTGAATCCGATGTAGCGGATCTTGCCCGCCTTTTGCGCCTCCGTTACGGCTTCCAGCGCACCTCCGGCTGCAAATATCCGGTCCGGGTCGGTATCGCGGATCACTTCGTGGAACTGCAGGAGATCTATCCGGTCAGTTTGAAGACGGCGCAACGATTCGTTGATCTGACTTGTAGCGGCAGCTTTGGTGCGGCCGTCGATCTTGGACATGAGAAAAGCTTTTTGACGATAGCCGTCGCGCAGGGCCTTGCCCATGCGAATTTCACTTTCGCCGCCGTTATAGTCCCAGCAGTTGTCGAGAAAATTGATGCCCTCATCGAGTCCGGTGCGGATGATACGAATACTTTCCTGAGGATCCGCTTGTTTGCCGATATGATAACCGCCGAGTCCGACGAGCGAGACTTTCTCCGCGGTGCGGCCCAATGTTCTATAGGGGATGCCATTCCTGGTTTCCGACCCCATTGACTGGCTGTCCGAATGCGCCAGAAAAATGGATGCTGCTGCAATCCCAAGAAACCCGCGCCGGGAAATCCTGGTATCCGCTGTACCCTGAATCCTTGAAACTGATGCGGGGTACGGATCAAAGATTTCCTCGCGGCCTGGTTGCTTTTTCCTTTCATTCACGGCTTGCCTCCCTTTCGAACGCTTTAATCTTGATCACAGCTTCCCTACTTCTCGAAAAACGACACGGATTCGAGTGGGCCTTTGTCCGGGGAACCTAAATGAGCTCGCTTTTCCATTTGCAGGATCACGGCTGAAAAATCCTGCTCTGCCCCTTCCTCCGATTGCCTTGCATTAATTTCAAAGGCAGCACCTGCCGCGGGCATCCGTGCGCCGAGAGAAGCCGCGAGACTCAGAATCAACCCAAAATCCTTGTTCATCAAGCGGATTGGAAATTGCGGGGTGTAATCATTTTTCATCGCTCTTTCCAGCTTGCCTAAATGCGCTGGAGCGACCACCGCGGTCTGAGCCAGCACATCCAGCAAGCGATGGCGATCAAGCCCCGCTTTCTCGCCGAGCGCGACTGCTTCGGCAATCGCCTGCATACCGATGCCCAGCAAAGTGTTCACCACAAGCTTCATAGTTGCCCCAGAACCGCTCGGCCCAAGATAGAAATACTTCTTGGCAATCACGCGAAAGATCGACTCAGCAGAGTCGAAACGCTCCTTACTGCCGCCGCCAAACAAGGTCAGCAACCCATTTTCCGCAGTCGGAGTGCTGCCAGAGATAGTCACATCAAGAACTTCAATTCCACGCTTTGAGCCGAGCCTCCATAGCTCCCGCGAGGTTTCGGGAGAGACCGTGCTCATGTCGATGACCACGGACCCGGGATGCGCGTGTGCGAACACGCCGTCGGCTCCTGTATAAATGTCCAGCACAGCCTCGTCGCTCGGCAGGCAAGACAACACGATATTGCAAGCTGAAGAAAGCCTCGAAACGCTCTGTGCGACGGCGCCGCCAAATCGAATTAGATCCTCCGCCTTCTTGCGTTCCCGGTCGTACACAGTCAGCTTGAAGCCAGATTCAAGCAACCTCCGCGCGATCGGCTGGCCCATGTAGCCGATCCCGATAAATCCGAGCCTGTCTTTTTCCTGCGTGATTAGTCTCATGGCAAATTGTCCTTTGGCCGAGTGCCGGTTTTCACCTCGCTGCCACTTCGTAAAATGCATGTGACGTGCCGTTCCGCGCGAGTGTATTGTCTTGACGCAAGGTATAGCAGACAAAGGAATTGGGAGAATCCGGCAGAATCGCGGATGTTTGGCCGCCTGTTGAATCCCTTGGACACCGTCAGCCCGTTGGATTTGACATAACTCTTCAGGCGATCCAGTCCCAAGGAGACCCGTAGAGTTTCCCTCGAAAGACTCGGCTCTGCCTCGCGGGCTGAAGGGAATAAAAGCTCGTATTCGCGATCACAAAATCGCCAAGAAAAGAAGGTTCGAGCTGCATGTGTGCCCAAGAAAACCCTCTCGCTGAAGAGGTGCAGTCGAAAAACTTGGGAACAACCCACAGGACGAAATGTGCTGAATGATCTTCAGCGATTTGCGCGGCGTTTGGCCGTCCCCGCGGTTTTGTAAGTTATTGTAAACGCTATCCGCGCCGCGCTGATAAGGGCGAGGTCGATGGTTTAAGCCCACTATTTATTTTCGGTAGATTACCGGGCGTTTGCGGCGGTTTTCAACGCCGCTGCGCTCCGGAGCGCAACGGTTGCACAGACCGTCGTCCATGACCACACACAGCTTTAAGATGCTCGTGGGTATGTCGCAGCGGCTATTTGGCTGGAAAGTCGGCTTTCGGTACATCCGTCGCACGCGTCCGGCACACGGAGGTCTGGTCCTTGACAAAGGAAGGGTGCACAGACCGCTGCAGGCCACTAAATCCAGAACACCTGCTCACGAGGCAGGTGTACTCCCGAGCGTGGGGGCGTGGCATTTTGCGGAGATTGCACCCTGGTTTGAGTTGGTGTTCACAGACTGAGGCGGAGGTTTTCCAAACCGCACGCTTTGTGAGTTGGCATGGGGCCTGTTTGAGATCCTGTCAGCTGCTGTGAAGTGGTCTGAGGTCACCTGATTTGCAGTTTTGGCGGTTTGCTAATTCATCCTGCCCTGTTCGTATTCACCAGTATTGGCTTATTTTCAATGACTTAGGGCGCTCTCATTTGCGCCAGAACACCTCATTTGCAACTTATTGTGCACCATCTGTGCACCAAGACTCGGGCCGCTTTCGCATCGCTCGACAATTTACCAAACCACGAGTTCATCGTTTCGTTCCACTCGGTTCGGATAGCCGCCAATCCTTCGGGAACCCAAAAAGTCAGTTACTGCAATCCGGACAGTTAGTCCCTGACCCTTGAGCATCATCAGAACAATCTTACGCAGCAAAGTGACGCGAATCACATACCTCCGCGACGCGATACGGGAACATACGAAATGAGCACGCGAGATGTCCGCCTGCTAGAATAGAGGTAGATGCGAAGGGTATTTATTCTCGGGCTCGCTTTCAGCGTCTTTGCTGCTGGCCTGATGCCGCTTTCCGCCTGCGCTCTGTTGACTTCGAGAGGGGCGGAGTGCGCGGAGCCCACAGCCCCGTCGCCATGCGATCAGATGTACTCCCGCAGTGCAGAAACTCAAGTCTCCAAAAGCTCTGGCAAGTCCTGCTGCTTTACCTCGCAGGCGCCACTCCCTGAATTGCAATTCAAAGGGATTGAGGTCGGACCAGCTCTTGCCACCACCGTATCGCAGAACACCCTCGCGATGCCGATTGCCACAGGCTACAGCACAATACCTGTCGTCGAACACCCTTCGCCACCCTCCCTGCAATCCCTTCTCTGTACCTTCCTGATCTGAATCTGTCCTGAGCAAAGCTAACCGTACGCACGGGAGTCTTCGTGCGTTCCGTTTCCAAAGCTAGCTACATCCATCGCGACCACTTTTACTTTGGCTCGATCACATGAAAGGACAGTTTATGAAGTTCCGTTCGGTTTGGATTTTAGGAGTCTCTCTCCTTGCATTCGGAGCACCCCGGATCTGCGCGCAGGAAGTTTCGGCAGGGGAACTCGCGCAACTCGTAGACCTTTTGACTGAGGCAGGAAAAAATAACGCGCAAATACAGGCGGCGAGATATGGCTGGCAGTCGGCGAAGCAGATCCCGTCGCAGGTCGCTACGCTGCCCGACCCCCAGGTGGTTCTGCAGCAGACGAATGTAGGCAGTCCCCGGCCGTTCGCGGGGTACACCAACAGCGACTTCGCTTATATCGGAGTGGGCTTCTCTCAGGACCTTCCCTATCCGGGGAAGCTGCGGCTGCGTGGCGAGATCGCCCAAAAAGAAGCCGACGCAACCCAACAAAAATACGAATCCATTCGGCGTGCAGTCCTGGCTGCCGTAAAGGTGGCCTACTTTCACCTCGAGTACCTGGCCAAGCAGCAGAAGATTCTCGGGGAGGATGAGCTACTTCTGCGGCAAGTCGAACAAGCGGCGGAGTCGCGCTACCGGAACGGCATGGGCAATCAACAAGACGTCCTGCAGGCGCAACTCGAACGTACCAAGCT
>DASSGJ010000352.1:0-6472 GCA_035693545.1 Candidatus Acidiferrum sp. | reverse complement strand
CCGACGGCGAAACTCACGCTGAACTGCAAAGCCAGTTTCTTCTTCCCCGTCAAACCCAGGTTCCGCCGCTTCGCCACTTTCGCGTAATCGTCAATAAATCCAATCGCCGCAAACGCAATCAGCGCGAACAGCGCCATCAATATGAAAGGATTCGACAAGTCTGCCCACAGCAGCACCGGCACCGCCGTCGAAAGCACGATCAGCACGCCGCCCATTGTCGGCGTCCCCGCCTTCTTCTTGTGCTCCTGCGGCCCTTCCTCGCGGATGTATTGCCCGATCTGCAGTTCGCGCAGCTTGCGGATCAGCCACGGCCCGAACACCAGCGCCAGAAACATCGCCGTCAAGCTCGCATACGCCGTGCGCACCGTGATGTAGCGGAACACGTTCAGCGGGCTGAAATATTTCTGCAGCACGTGATAGAGGAGGTAGTAAAGCATCCTAGTGGCCCGCACCCGGTTTCCGGCCCGCATCCACAGGGGCAAATCGCCCCAGCATGGCCTCCACGATGCGCTCCATCTTCACGCTGCGCGAGCCCTTCACCAGCAGCAGGTCCCCCGGCTTCACGAAGCCCGCCAGAAAATCCGCCGCGTTTTCCGGCGTTGGAAAAAACCTTGTGTTTTCCCGCGGCACCCCCGCCGCAATCGCGCCCTCCACAATCTGCGCGGCGTCGCCCTGCACTCCCACCACAAAATCAATCTTTCCGGTGCGCCCTGCGAATTCGCCGCCTTCGCGGTGCAATTGCGCCGAAGCCGGCCCCAGTTCCCGCATCTCTCCCGCCGCCAGAATCTTTCTTTGAAATCCGGGCGTCGCCGCCAGCAAACTGCACATCGCCTGCAGCGCCGCCGGGCTCGAATTGTACGCATCGTTTATCAACGCAAATCCATTCGTAAACCGGATCAATTCCCCGCGCATCGAGGGCGTCCGCAGATTCGGCAGCACACGCCGCGCCTCTTCCACACCGATGTTCCACTCGCTCGCCGCCGCAATCGCCGCCAGCGCGTTCCACACCACGTGCCGCCCCGGTAGCGACATCTCCAGCCGCGTCCGTTGCCCCTTGTGAATCAAAGTAAACGCCGAGCCCAGCGCTCCCCGGTCCTCAATCCCCTCCGCTCGAAATTCCGCCGGAGTTTCCACTCCGTAAAAAACCACCCGGCCCGGAGCCACTCTGGCCATCGCCGCCACGCGCAAATCATCCGAGTTCAGCACCGCCAGCGAATTCGGCCCATTCAACCCCTCCACCAGTTCGCGCTTCGCCAGTGCGATCTCTTCCACCGAACTAAAATTCATCAGATGTGCCGGCGCCACCCTCGTCAATATCGCCACATCCGGCCGCGCAATCGCCGCCAGCCGCTTCAGCTCTCCGGGAAACGACATTCCCATTTCCAGTACCGCCGCATCGTCTTCCTCTTCCAAACGAAAAATCGTCAGCGGCAATCCGTACTCGTTATTAAAATTTCCTTCGGTTTTCAGGACCCGGAGCTTCGCGCCCAGCAGTGCCGCCAGGATCTCTTTCGTAGTGGTCTTTCCGACCGACCCGGTGATCCCGCAAATTTTCTTGCCCCAGTCTTTCCGCACCGCTCGTGCCAGTTCATGCAGCGCTGCGAGCGTGTCGGGCACGGTGATGCAGCGGTCCTGGATCCACCCCGGGTACCGCGAGACCACCGGCTCCGCCACCACTGCCGCCAGCGCTCCGCTTTCCACGACGTCGGCAACATAGTCGTGTCCGTCGTTGCGCGGACCATGTATCGCGATGAACAGCTCTCCCCGACGTATCGTGCGAGAATCAATCGAGACACCGGCCACCCGGGCCACGGCATCCACACCGCTTCCCGGCTTGCCTGCCACCGCGTCAGCCACTTGTTTAAGCGTCCACCGCATAGTTGCCTCAATAGGTTGGCTTTCCCCAGGGTTCGAACGAAGCGTTCACTTCTTACACGCGAAACTTCTCGGCACGTTTTCAGAGTGACCCTCCCGTAGGGCCCGCCTTCTGAGGCGGGCCGCTAATCCCTCCTCAAAAATCCGTCGACCACCAGGCAATCACCAATCCTCTCCACCTCTTCCCATTTTCAATTTTCTATTTTCCAATTTCCGCTTTGTATCCCCGATCGCCCAGCGCTTTCCGCGCCTCTTCCCGATCGTCAAAATGAACCGTGCGATCTGCAAAAACCTGGTAGTCCTCATGTCCCTTGCCGGCCAGCAAAACAATGTCGCCCGGCCGCGCTTCCTCAATCGCCAGCGAAACGGCTTTCCCGCGGTCCGGCTCGATCAGATATTTTCCGCCGGACTTCTGCATCCCCACCACCACGTCGCTGATGATCTTCAGCGGATCTTCCTGCCGGGGATTGTCGCTGGTCAGAATCGTCAGGTCGCTCAGTTTCCCGGAGGTCTCGCCCATAATCGGCCGCTTGGTGCGATCGCGCGACCCCCCGCAGCCGAATACGGTGATGATGCGTCCTTTGGTAATCAGTTCGCGCGCGGTTCGAATCAGATTCTGCAACGCATCGTCTGTGTGTGCGTAGTCGACCACCACCAGAAACGGCTGGCCCTGGTCAATGCGCTGGAATCTTCCCGCCACCGCGTGCAAATTCCGGATCCCGGTTTCAATAATCTCATTCGAAATGCCCAGTCCGATGCCCGCCCCGATCGCTGCCAGAATGTTGTAAACGTTGATGCGCCCAACGAGCGGCGATTCCACCTGAATCGGCCCCTTTGGCGTTTGTGCTGTGAAATTCAATCCGCTGAAGCTCAGTTGAAATTTCTTGGCTTTCAGGTCCGACCCGTTCTGCAAGCCATAAGTCAGCGTCGTCTTTCCCATGCCCACAAGCTTCTTGCCCCACTCATCATCGGTATTAATGATCGAAAAATCCGGCTCGGCCGCCCCGGTCCCTTCAAACAACCGCCGCTTGGCCGCAAAATAGTTTTCGAAATTCTTGTGAAAATCAATGTGGTCGCGCGTCAAGTTGGTGAAGACCGCCGCCGCAAAATGGCAGCCCCACAGCCGGTCCAGCGCCAACGCATGGGAGCTTGCTTCCATAGTGGCGTAAGTTCCGCCGGCGTCTCGAATTTCCGCAAAGAAATTCTGCAAGTCCACGGATTCCGGAGTGGTGTTCGGCGCGGGATATTCGCCCTTCGGTGTGTGATAACTGATGGTGCCAAACAACCCCGTCTTTGCACCCGAAGCGCGCAGGATCGAATCAATCAAAGACGTCGTCGTGGTCTTTCCGTTCGTTCCCGTCACCCCTGTCAATTTCAACGCTGTCGCCGGTCGCCCAAAGAAATTCGCCGCGCTGATTGCCAACGCCTTTCGCGCCTCCGCCACCTGCACCCAGGCGATCTCCGCGGGCCAATCCACGGGTACCGGCGCTTCACTCGCTATCGCCGATGCACCCCGCGAAACCGCATCGCGCGCAAACAGGGTTCCGTCCGTGGCCACCCCGCTGATTGCCACAAACAACGCTCCCGGCTGTACTTTCCTTGAATCGTGGGTCACTTGCCGGATGGGAATTTCGTCCGCCGTAGCTTTCGAACGCAGCTCCACACCCTCCAGCAACGACCTCAGGCTCGTGCCCGTGGAGTGTCTCTGTTCAGCCACAGTTTGTCTTTCTTCGTCCTCTCTGCGTCTGCCAGCGATCCGTTCTTCTTCCGCCGTAATCCCCAATCCTTTGCTCATGGGCTCCCAATAAACTTTATAAACCTTTCCCTCAGTGCACCTTGCCCGCGTGTGCAGGCGGTGTACCAAATTCCACTCGAATCTTTGCTCCCCGGCGCACCTTGCTGCCCGCCGCGGGCGATTGCTGAAGTGCAAGGCTGCTGCCAACCAGCACCGGGTTCAATCCCAGCCGCATGCATGCATCCGCCACATCCCGCATCGTCTTGCCCTTGAAATCCGGCACCTGAACATCTCCGCCCTCATCCATGGTCACCGTCACGTTCGGCGGTTGCGACGGCGCTTGAACGGGAGCGGCTTCCGGCGCTTTCGCGGCCTTTTCCGTCATTTCCGCTGGCGCCGAAAAATCCATTGGCGTGTCGTCTTCCATCGCCGCAGTTTCGCTCTCGTGAATCTGACGATACGCCGTCTGCACCAGCCGCGGATTCAGCGGCACGTCGCGCGGCACATCCAGATACGGCAAAACCTGCTCCGCAATGCGTTTGAACACCGGCGCCGACACCGCAGCTCCATCGTGCGGCCAGCCTTCTGGCGAATCAACCGAAACCAGAATCGTCACCGCCGGATTGTTAATAGGAGCAAAGCCCGTGAAAGATGCGATCACTTTCGTCCGCGAATAGCGCCCCGTCGACGGATCAATCTTCTGCGCCGTCCCGGTTTTTCCTCCCGCGGTCCAGCCATCCAACCGGGCCGATTTTCCGGTGCCGTTCAAAATCACCCCTTCCATCAATCGCCGCATGATCGCCGCCGTCTCCGGGCGAATCACCCGCTTCGGTTCCACCGGCGCGGAAGGCCCTTCGAGCGGCAAAACGCGCTCCCCGCGGCGCATCTCTTCAACCACCCGCGGCTTGTACAGCAACCCGCCATTCGCTACAGCGGAAACCGCATTGATCATTTGCAGCGGCGTCACGCCCACTTCCTGCCCCATCGAAATCGAACCGATCGAGAACGAACCCCAATGATCCAGCCGCTGCACCAATCCGCGGCTTTCTCCCGGTAAGTCCACACCCGAGGGCGAACCGAATCCGAACGCGTGGATGTAGTCGTTGAATCTCGGCGGCCCCAATTTCAGCGCAATCTTGATCGCTCCCACGTCGCTCGAATTCGCCAGAATCTCCGCCACCGTCAGGTCCCCATACTTCTTGTGATCGTGAATCCGGTGCCCCGCCACAACGATCGATCCGTTCTCACAGTTGAAAACTTCGTCCGCACGAATCAGGTTCTGGTCAAAAGCCGCCGCCAGCGTAATCAGCTTGAATGTTGAACCCGGCTCATAAATCGCGCTGACCGCCCGGTCCATCCGAGCTTCCGTCGGAACCGCCGTCGCTGAATTCGGGTTGTACTTCGGCCAGTTCGCCAGCGCCAGGATCGCGCCCGTGTTCGGGTCCTGCACAATCACGCTGCCGGCCGGCGCGTGAACTTTCTGAATCACCGCCGCCAGTTCCCGCTCCGCGATGTACTGGATTTTTTCATCCAGCGTCAGCGTTACGCTTTCCCCGGGGTCCTGATGCGCTTCGCTGCCGTCAAATTTCTGCTGCCGCGCGTCGGCCATCACCACAATTTTTTCGCCCTTGCCGCGGATCCGGTTGTCGTACTCGTATTCGATCCCGCCCAGCCCGTGCTCATCCACGTCCACAAACCCCAGGACGTGCGAGGCCATGTCCAGCTTCGGGTAATACCTCTTGTTCTCTTCCTGAAAGTAAATTCCCTTCAGGTTCAGCGAACGCACCGCCTCTTCTTCTTCCTGCGTCATCTTCCGCTTGATCCACACAAACGTGCTGCCCGATTCCAGCTTTTCCCGCAGCGTGTTCGGCGGGACTCGCAGGGCACCGGAAAGCAGCCGCACCGCCATCTCCTTGTCTTTTATCTCCGAAGGAATCGCGAACCCCGACTGCACCGGTACGCTCATTGCCAGCGGCCGCCCGTTCCGGTCGTAGATCGTTCCGCGTTTCGGATCGATTTCCATCGTGCGCCGCTGCTGCTTCATGGCGCGCAACATATATTCGGAGTGACAGATCAGTTGCAGGTAGGTCAGCCGGCCGAAAACCGCGGTCATCCAAAAAAACGCCACGCCGGCCAGGATCAGTAATCGGACGTGGACTTTTTCTTGCTCCATGGTTCCTGGGACTCGGCTCGCGCTCCGGACGGCTCAAAAACTATTTCGAAACTCGCTGGAATTAGGCGCTCGCCCTTAACGCGGAAACTAGGGAGCGCGGTTCGGACGCACCAGGCGCGCGGCTTCAACCCCGGAAGCATCGAAATTCGAGTATTCCAGCACCTGCGAAGGATCCGGCCGTTGCAATCCCAACTGGTGCGCAATCGCATCAATCCGGTGCGGATTCCGCCAGGTTTCGATTTTCAGTTTCAACTGCCCGTTCAGCGCCATCGCTTGCGTCTGCTTGGCCTTCAGGTCTTCCAGTTGAAAGCTCAAATCAATGCAGCGGAAATGCTGGTAGATGTACAGCATGAAGAACATGGCCACAATTCCGCCCAGCGCCGCCGTCTTGTAATAATTTTTCAGCTTCACCGGCTCCACGTGGCGCACCAGCCGTGAATTATCAATCTTCTTCACGGTATGGAATTCCACCATCGCCGGCTTGCGCAGAGAGAAACCCCTGCGCAGCCGCGGTGCCGTCCGCACCACTTCCGGCTTCAGCTGCTGCGGAACTCCGCCTTGACCGCGAACCACTCTCGGCTCCCGAAGGATCCCGTCGCCGCCCGGTACTTCCTGCCATTGAAATGCTGTCGCCATCTCACACCTTCTCCGCGCACCTGAGCTTCGCGCTTCGCGATCTCGGGTTCGCT
>DASSGJ010000351.1:0-3291 GCA_035693545.1 Candidatus Acidiferrum sp. | reverse complement strand
CCGACAGGAGACACCATGAAAATTTCGCGAGCCATCATCGCCGCCACGCTGCTCACCGCCTCCGCGGTTTATGCTGTCACCCGCCCGGCTCCTTCCCAGGACGTGATCAAAGTCGCCGGCGACAGCCACACGGTCATCTTCGAAAACGACCACGTTCGCGTCCTCGCCGTACACTTCAAGCCGGGCCAGGTCGCGCCCATGCATTCGCATCCCGAAAATGTTTCTTATTTTCTGACCGATGGAAAATTGAAAATCACCCTGCCGGACGGCAAAGTGATCGAACGCAGTCCCAAAGCCGGCACCGCGGGCTGGAGCGACGCCACTACCCACGCCGCGGAAAACGTAGGCACCGCCGACTTCCAGCAAGTCCAGATCGAACTAAAAACTCTGGCTGCAAAATAAGCCGTCGCCGGTCAGACTATCCGATCCATTGCATGGCGGAGGCCAGCCGCCCGGGCATGTGCGGCCCGAACTTCGCGATAAAAAACCGCGCAGCACGCCACGCGACGGTCGGCACATCCAACCGTACCCCGACTGTAGGCGGGTAGAATACATATCTCGACAATGGCGGCCCCGTGTCGCCCCAGATCACCAACTCCTTCAGCCCCTGCCCGATCAGCATCTCGATCAGGTAGGCCCGGAGCACCGTTGACAGCGACTGGTCGTCGAAGTCGCGATCCCAATTGCACTGGAAGCACAGCACAGCCCCTCCGGGCCGATACCATCCTCCGATAACACTCAGCCATTGTCCGTCGCGATGCCTCAGTCCGACGGCCAGCGGCTGGTGCGTAGCGGCCACCATGTCCAAACATCGTTCAAAGCCTGCCAGTTGCGAATGCGCGGTAAATTTGGATTTGGGGCGCAACTCCATCGCCGCCGCGCGCAATTCGTCCATCGACAGGCGTGCTACGAACTTATGGCCGGACGCCTCGAAACGCCGCCGATAATAGCGGAAATTGTGCCGTGTGGTGCTCCCCAGGCCTCCCAGAAACCGTTCATACGTATCCGCCAACGGCAGATGAGCGTGATATTTCCAAAGAGGAGAAGAGTTGTGTTCAATGGGACAAAACTGCCCATCAACGGACCTCGAGGAGATCAACTCCTGGACAGCCTCAATTTCACCGCAAGATCGCTGGACCCTCAGCCGCATGCCCCGGATTCCCGGCGACGCCAGCAACCCTTGCATCGCAGTGCGGAATATTTCCTGATGATGCGCCGGACTCGAAACCAGGAGACCGCCCAGACTGCCATCGCCATATACGATTCCGGTGGGAACGCCGGCGAGGACTCGCTCCTTCGTATACATCATTCCGACGACCGCGCCCGCGCTGTAGACTGCCACCACTCGGGGCCGCCAGCCATTGGACATCCTGGAGAGAAAAAACTCGGGATCAATCATTCCCTCGTTTTCCCGGCACAACGGTCCGGCCACCTCTCGCAATCGGCAAATTTCCGTGGGGGATGACAGTGCAACTGCTGAGAGTTCATTCCGAGCTGAGTTCGTGGAGGAAATCGTGGATCTTCCAGCAAACAAAGTTTTCATGGTTTGACTGCCCAAACTTCCGCTTCTGCTTGGCTGGCAACCACGAGTCTACACCCTGTTACGTCTTCTGTGCTGTACTATTCGGGACACCCCGCTGGCCAGCCCCGGTGCTCGCCGGAAGGGGCAGCCCGCGGCTTACCTGCACCCGCAACCCCGGAAACTGTCGAACTTCCCCTCCGGCGAGTCCAGGTCGAACGAAAAGCTGCGCACGCCAAAAAGCCGCCGCCAGCCCAACCAACAAAAAGTCCGTCACCCTGAGGCCCGGGCAGTTTGCGGGCCGAAGGACCTCAACCATAACTTGTGCGCGCAACCGTACCGTTGAGATTCTTCGCCTATCCTCATCGGATAGGCTCAGAATGACAGTGTTTGGTTTCGTGGATAAGGAAACATTTGCAGCGGAACAGGTCGTTAAATTAATCAGGTGGGACAACCGCGTGGTCCGTCGAGTGGAGCTCTTACTGATTACTGGTCACCGATTACTGATAGCCGATTACTGATAACTTTCTTCCTCACGGGTCAAACCAGAACTTGATCGTTACCGTCACCTTCGATGCCACCGGCTTCCCGCCCTGTCTCGCCGGTTCATACTCATACTGCCGCAGCGCATCCATCGCCACCTGCCGGAACTGCTTCGGCCCCAGCAAAATCTTCATCGCGCCGATATGCCCCTGCTTGTCCACTTCCGCTTCAATCCGCACGTCGCCCGTAATGTAATTCCGCATGGCATCCGGCGGATAGATCGGCTGCACCGCCCTCAACAATTTCGCCGGCACGGTGGGCTGATCCGAAACGGAAACATCCGGCGCCACCGGCACGGGCGCTGACTCTCCGGTCGTCCGCGCCTTCCCATGATTCTTTACGGGTTGCTCCGCCGTTTTTTTCGAGCCGCTTTTCGCCGGAGCAACCACCCGCATCCGGCCCTTCTCCGCCAGCGCCGCTCTTTCCGCAGGCGATTCCACCGGAGGAGTCACCACAGGCCCAACCGGCGGCGCGACCGCTGGAGCCGGCCGCGAACTCGTCGCGCCCTCCGTGAAATTGTTTTCCTGCTCCGCCGGCGCCTTTGCAACCGGCTGGGGTGTCGGCACACTTTTCGGCGCCGCATCCACCGTACTCGTTGCACTGGGCGCGCTCGGGGTGCTCACTGGCTCCGGCGCACTGCTTTCCTCGGCGGGGGCGCTCACCTTCGGCGTCCTGTGCAGAAACGGCAGCTTGTTTTTATACCAGGCGCCGGCACCCGCGGCGATCACCAACGCCAGCAGTGCTCCGCCAACCACAAATTCCTTCTTGCCGGGCCCTTTTCGTTCCGGCCGGTAAATATTGAACGGGTCGTTCGGATCCACATATTTCGGCGCATGGGAAAAATCCAGCGCCGGCTTCGGCAGCAGATCCTCCAGCGGATCAATCTCTTCTTTGGCGGGCGGAACAACCGCCTGCGGAGTCCCCGGCGCGGGAGCCGCCGGCGCCGGTTCGCCCACGCCCATCACGGGCAACCGCATCCCGATCGTCGCCGGCGCCCTGCTTTCCTCCGGCTTCTGATTAGCTACAATTTCCGGCTCGAGAACGTTTCCGCCTTCGGTCTTCGCACGTTCCGCCTTCTTGCGCGCCGCTTCCTCAGCCTTCTGCCTCGCTTCAGTTTCCGCAGCCGCGCGCGCCGCCGCTTCTGCCTCCGCCAACTTCCGCGCCACCGCGTCTTTATCTTCTTCTTCCCGGGTTTGCTTTCCGCGTAATTCCTGCAACTGGGCCTTCAA
>DASSGJ010000350.1:0-15913 GCA_035693545.1 Candidatus Acidiferrum sp. | reverse complement strand
TTCTGGGCTCACCGCTTCGGTATGCTCACCGACCGCTTCGGCATTCCCTGGATGCTCAACGTCGAACGCGCCGGCGTTCAAGCCGCTTAATCAAAATTCACCCGTTTTGGAGTAGGATAGTTTTCCCGAATCCTCGAACGAAAAAATGCACTCACGAATCTTCAAAAGGAGCCGAAGCAAATGAGCAAGGTTCGAGTCTTGGTTGGCACGAAAAAAGGCGCATTTATCTTGAGCGCCGACGGCAAGCGCGAGAAATGGGAAGTCAGCGGCCCCCATTTCGCCGGCTGGGAGATTTATCACCTCAAAGGTTCTCCCGTGGATCCGAATCGCATCTACTGCTCGCAGACCAGCGGCTGGTTCGGCCAGATCATTCAGCGCTCCGATGACGGCGGCAAAACCTGGTTCCAGCCGGGCACGCCTCCCGGCGAAACCAAAGGCCCCGACGGCATGCCCAAGGGCGAAAGCAACAAATTCAAGTACGACGTTTCAAGAGAAACCGGCGCTCCGCTCACCACTCACCAGTTTTACGATGGCACCCAGCATCCCTGGGAGTTCAAGCGCGTCTGGCACCTGGAACCCTCGCACACCGATCCCAATCTCGTCTACGCAGGCGTCGAAGACGCCGCGCTTTTCAAATCCACCGACGGCGGCCAGAACTGGCACGAACTCTCCGGCCTGCGCGGCCACGGCACTGGCCCCAAGTGGCAACCCGGCGCCGGCGGCATGTGCCTGCACACCATCATTCTCGACAAGAAAAATCCCAATCGCATTTACATCGCGATTTCTGCCGCGGGCGCATTCCGCTCCGACGACGCAGGCAAAACCTGGAAGCCCATCAACAAGGGCCTCGTCTCGCAATATATCCCCGATCCCAACGCCGAGGTCGGCCACTGCGTTCACCACGTGGCCATGCATCCGGCAAAGCCCGACACCCTCTTTATGCAGAAGCACTGGGACGTCATGCGCAGCGACAACGCCGGCGATCTCTGGCGCGAAGTCAGCGGCAACCTCCCCACCGATTTCGGCTTCGTGATTGACGTCCACGCCCACGAGCCGGAAACCATCTACGTCGCGCCGATCAAGAGCGACGGCGAACACTTCGTTCCCGACGGCAAGCTCCGCATCTACCGCAGCAAGTCCGGCGGCAACGAGTGGGAAGCTCTCACCAAGGGCCTCCCGCAAAGCGATTGCTACGTCAACATCCTTCGCGACGCCATGGCCGTGGATCAGCTCGATTCCTGCGGCGTTTACTTCGGCACCAGCGGCGGCCAGGTATACGTTTCCCCCAACGCGGGCGATTCCTGGGCCCCCATCGTGCGCGATCTACCCGGCGTCCTCTCCGTCGAGGTCCAAACGCTCCCTTGATTTCGGCACCGCATTGCGCCATAGCTTATGTAGCGGCCGCTTTCTGCCTGCCCGCCATAGCCGCGTGTTTTGCGGCGGAGGCGGGAGGCGGGCGCCTTCGCATTCCGATGGAGGTCCACACTCTCCCATGATTCGCGTCGTACTCCCCGCGCATCTCCGCACACTGGCTCACGTGAACGGCGAGGTCACTCTCGAACTCGCCGTTCCACCCACTCTTCGTTCTGTGTTGGATGAACTCGAGGCCCGCTACCCCATGCTCCGCGGCACCATCCGCGACCACGATTCCCAGCAGCGCCGCCCATTCCTCCGCTTCTTCGCCTGCGCCGAAGACCTCTCCCACGAATCCTGGGACACGCCTCTTCCCCCCGAAGTCACCGCAGGCAAAGAACCCTTCCTCATCATCGGCGCCATCGCCGGCGGTTAACAGTGCCGGAAAGCTTCGAACTTCGCGTCGGCGGTTGACGTCTTAGTAAGAATTTTTTGCCCGGGAATGACCAGTGGTCAAATTCATCGCCTCGCAATAGGTTCCCGGTGTTACCCCCATCACTTTCTTGAAGTGCCGGGCGAAATGACTCTGATCGGCGAATCCAACCGCTACTCCCGCCTCGCTGGGCAAATGATGGAGGCGCAGCAAGGAACAAGCCCGCTTGATTCGCAGGTGAATCTGGTAGGCGTGGGGAGGCAGCCCGAACTGCCGCGTAAAGCGCCGCACCAGATGATACCGGCTCATGGCCGCCGCAACCACCAGTTCATCCAGGCTGATTTGTTCCAA
Organism: Candidatus Acidiferrum sp.; assembly: GCA_035693545.1. GTDB lineage: Bacteria > Acidobacteriota > Terriglobia > Acidiferrales > UBA7541 > Acidiferrum. The sequence goes on along the minus strand of DASSGJ010000350.1, from coordinate 13,776 downwards.
AAATTTCTCATGCAGCAGATCTCTAGCTCGTATAAGAGATCGTTCGAACTGTGAATTTGAAATTGCTTGCGGCTGATCTTCCGCATAACCGAATGCCCAGTTCAACAACTCTGAAAAGCGCGACTGCTGTTCCAGGACCGTCTCGTCGTTCTCCACGGCCGCGGAGAAACGGTAAAGAGAATCGAGAAGCCGCAGGTCCATTACCTGCGCTGTGCGGAAATGTGGCCGGGACTTGCAGCCTGTCTCCCGGGCGCGCTCAATGAATTTATCCGCGTCAACAAAAATTCCCCGAAATGTGGAAGGACGCAGGGCGGCGGTGACGCGGTGCGTCTCGCCCGGTTCGAAAAGAGCTGTCCCCCCATCGCTCATGAATCGCGATTTCCCTCGATAAATCCAGGCTGTTGCAACGGTGGTGAATCCGCAGATCAGATAGCGGTCGTGAAACATCCGCCAGATGCGCGCCGAATTGTTCGCGATAAGTATCTCCGTGCCGGGTTCCGAACGTGGACGTAGGTAAGCGAGCGCGGCCTGAGCCGCTGAATCGGGCATGGGTGACCCCCAGTGACTGATATATGACATACGGGATAAGAGAGCAAGAACGTTCTATCAGGCCTGTTAGCGAGTTGCATACCGTCGCTTATACGGAACTCGCGGGCATCTGCTCCGCTCCAAGCAAGCACATCCAAGCCGAACTGGGGAACATGATGAATAGAGCATTCCTGATCTTATCGCTCGCAGCGTTGCTGGGAATCACCGGCTGCAGCAGCAGTAGCCCGAAAATTTCCATTACGTTGTCGCCGACTTCGCCGCAAAACGCCAATGATGGCCAGGTCATCATGGTCACCGCCACCCTGCTGCACGACACGAAAGTTGCCGGTGTCACATGGAGTCTCGTTGGTGGGGGCGCCCTCAGCGGCCAGACCACCACGGCGGTTACCTACACCGCGCCTGCGACCATCGCCGCAGCAGGCACTGCCACCATCACCGCCACCTCGGTCACGGATCCTACCCAAACTGCTACGCTCACCATCAATCTTGTCCCAATTTCCGTAACCCTGAATCCAAGCACCGCGCAGACTCTCGATCAAACTAAAGCAGTCGCGGTCACTGCCACCGTTGCCGCCGACTCTGCAAACAAGGGAGTCACCTGGAGCATCAACGGCGCCGGAACGCTCACCAACGTCAATACCACCACCGCTACTTACAATGCTCCCGCCACAGTTACGGCGTCTTCGAGCCCCGTTCTTACCGCCACCTCAATTTCCGACAACACAAAAACCGCCACGATCACCATTAATCTTGTGCCCCCGCCGTCCGTTACCACCGCCTCGCTCGCCGTTGGCACCGTCAACGTCGCTTATTCGGCCACCCTTACTGACTCCGGCGGCGCCAATCCTGATACTTGGAGCATCACCGCGGGCACACTTCCTGCCGGCCTTACGCTGGATACTTCCACGGGCGCGATCACTGGAATGCCCACTGCCGCTGGCACCTCGAACATCACCGCCAAGGTGACGGACAGGTACGGCCTCACTGCCACCAAGAGCTTCACCATTACCATCGACCAGCAACCGGCCATTACCAGCGCCAATAGCGCTACATTTACGGTGAACACCCCCGGGACTTTCACGGTCACCTCGACTGCCTTCCCCACGGCAGCTTTGACAGAAACCGGCTCACTGCCCAGCGGCGTCACTTTCGTTGACAACGGCAACGGCACAGCCACACTCGCCGGGACCGCAACTACCTCCGGCTCTTTCCCCTTTACGATCACGGCCAACAACGGCGTCGGCACCGCTGCCACGCAAAACTTTACGCTCACCGTTGGCCAGGCTCCCGCCATCACCAGCGGCGCTTCTACTACGTTTACCGTCGGTGCGGCAGGCACCTTCAACGTCACCACCACTGGTTTTCCGGTTCCCAGCTTGACGGAAACGGGTGTTCTCCCCAGCGGCGTCACGTTCGTTGACAATGGCAACGGCACCGCGAAACTCAGCGGCACTCCCGCTGCGGCTACGGGCGGCAGTTACAGCATCACCATCAAAGCACACAACGGAGCTGGCACCGACGCAACGCAAACCTTCACGCTCACCGTGGATCAAGCCCCGGCAATCACCAGCGCTGCTGCCACCACCTTCTCCGTGAACACCGCCGGCACCTTCTCGGTAACCACCACTGGCTTCCCGAAGTCCGCACTCACAGAGACCGGTGCGCTCCCAACTGGTGTCACTTTCGTTGACAACGGCAACGGCACTGCCACGCTCGCTGGCGCCGCAACCTCCTCAGGCTCTTTCCCCTTTACGATTACGGCCAGCAACGGCGTCGTCCCCAATGCCACGCAAAACTTCACGCTCACCGTTGGTCAGGCTCCCGCGATTACCAGCGGCGCCTCTACCACGTTTACTGTAGGCTCGGCAGGCACGTTTAACGTCACCACCAGCGGTTTCCCAACGCCCAGTTTGACCGAAACCGGAGCGCTGCCCAGCGGCGTCACTTTCGTTGACAACGGCAACGGCACCGCGAAGCTCAGCGGCACTCCAGCTGCGGCCACCGGCGGCATTTACGCCATCACGATCAAAGCGCACAACGGATCCGGCGCCGACGCAACGCAAGCTTTCACGCTGACTGTGAATCAGGCTCCGGCGATCACCAGCGCTGCGGCCACCAGCTTCTCCGTGAACGCCGCTGGAACCTTCACGGTAACTACCAGTGGCTTCCCGAAGCCCGCTCTCTCAGAGACCGGTGCGCTGCCATCCGGCGTCACTTTCGTTGACAACGGCAACGGCACCGCCACGCTCAGCGGCACCGCTACTGTCCAGGGCTCTTTCCCCATCACCATCACCGCCAACAACGGCGTCGCACCCAACGGCACGCAAAGCTTCACCCTGACGGTTAACACCGCGCCGAGCTTCACCAGCGCCGCCACGACCACGTTCACGGTCGGCTCCGCTGGTACCTTCAGTGTGGCCGCCACCGGCACCCCCACTCCTTCCTTCAGCGAGACAGGCGCGCTGCCTTCCGGCGTCACTCTTGTCGACAATCACAACGGTACGGCCACCCTCTCCGGTACCCCAGCGGCTGGCACCGGCAAAACCTACAGCATTACGATCACCGCCTCGAACACCTCGGGGTCCACCAACCAGACCTTCACTCTCACCGTGGACCAGGCCCCGGCCGTCACGAGCCCGAGCAGCACTTCATTCACTGTCGGCGCTTCTTCCTCTTTCACAGTCATGACTTCCGGCTTCCCCGCGCCCGCCTTGTCCGAAACCGGCGCGCTGCCTTCCGGCGTTACCTTTGTGGACAACGGCAACGGCACGGCCACGCTCAGCGGCACGCCCGCCAGCGGCACCAACGGCTCGTACCCAATCACCATCACCGCCAACAACGGTGTTTCCCCCAACGGCACGCAGGCCTTTACCCTGACCGTGAACACCCTGCCGGTCTTCAGCAGCGGCGGCAGCACCACCTTCACTGTAGGGACGCTTGGCAACTTCACGGTGTCCGCTTCCGGTTCGCCTTCCTTCACCGTTACAGGCACTCTGCCTTCCGGGGTCACCCTCACCGACAATCACAACGGCACCGCGACTCTTGGCGGCACACCGGCCACCGGCTCCGGTGGTGTTTATAACTTCACCATTAAGGCCACCAACGGCACCGGCACCACTTCGCAGGCCTTTGCTCTGACGGTGGATGAAGCTCCATCCATCACCAGCAACAACACCACGACCTTCGCTATCGGCGAATTGGGCAACTTCAACGTACATGCCTCCGGCTTTCCCGCTCCCACAATTACCGAGTCCGGCACTTTGCCAACGGGCGTGACCTTCAGCTCCGTCACGAGCACGCTCTCCGGCACTCCGGCAACCGGTACCGCCAACAGTTATCCGATTACCTTTACTGCCAGCAACGGTATCGGCACCAACGCCACGCAGAACTTCACGCTGACCGTTGTTACGGATCCGTGTGCGTCGACGTTAACCGGTGGCGAAGCATTGCTGAGCGGCCAGTACGTCTTCGTGCTCAAGGGCTTCGACAATGAAAGCCCCACTCAGCAGCCGGCCCTGGTTGGCGGCGTGCTCAAGTTCAACGGCAGCGGCGGCATCACCTCCGGCGAGATTGACACCAATCTCAACGCTGGCTTCGACACCGCAAACGCTGGAAGCCCTCTGTCCGTGACGTCGGGCACTTACAAGATAGGAACAAGCGGCTCGGCGGACCAGCAGCGAGCCTGTATGGTCGTCAACACGGCTGCGGGAACCCTGCACTATCGCGCGTCCCTCAACAGCACGGGCTCTATCGGGCATATGATCGGGTTCGATACCTCCGGTCCGTACGTCACCGGCGAGATGAAGAAGCAGAGTGGGACTCTCCCGACTACATTATCCGGTGGCTTCGCCTTCGGCTTGTCCTCGGCCGTGAATACGGCCTCCTGCGACAACAACGGCACTACCAGTGTCTGCGGAGGCAAGTTTGCCGCGGTCGGCCAGTTTATTTTCTCCTCCGGCGGCACTGTGACTGGCGGCGTGGTGGATTTCAATCACGGCGACGGTTCGGCCGCCTTCATCGACGGGACAACCGGAGTTGCGAATTTCCCAGCCAGCCCGGTTTCCATCACCGGCGGTTCGTACTCGATCAACGGCACAACCGGCCGCGGGATCCTGCAGTTCGATCCGGGATCGGGCAACTCAACCGGCGCGGTGATTTACGCGGTCTCTTCCACGGATGTGCTCATCATGGGCAGCGACGCTTCGGCATCCAACACCGTATACGCCGGCGAGATGCTCCAACAAAGCGCGTCGAGTCCTTCTGGCACCTACGTGGGCGGCACCTCCCGTATCGGTAGCACCAGCGGGGACACCCGGGCTCAACTGATCCGCGCGACGCTCTCAGGCGGAAACATCACTTCGCTGACGATCTACCAGAACGACAGCGGCACGACTACAGTCCAAAGCGCGAGCAGCGCCGGAACCTACACGTTCGATTCCACCACCGGCCGGATCGTGCTGAGCGTAACAGGCAGCAACCACAATTCCGTGCTCTACGGAGTCAATGCGAACGAAGCCTTTGAGCTCAACGCCAGCCCCGGGGTCGAGTCTGGTTTCCTTCAATCGCAGACTTCGACTTCAGCTCCAAACGGAAACTACGTCTTCGGAACGACTGATCCAGCCACCACGAACGTCGGTGAGCAGGACGGCTTCGCGACGTTCAGCTCCGGCAACGTCAACGTCACGCAAGACCAAAATACGTTAAACCAGCAGCAGGCGGGCAAAACCCAGTCGCCGCAAACCTTCTCCGTCGACGGGACCGGGTTTGCGTCAGTCCCATCGGGTTGCGCGCCAGCAACCAGCGGGAGCTGCCAGTTCGTCTTCTATGTGATTTCCTCGACCAGCGCGGTCGGCATAGACTTTGGCGGCCAAAGCCCGGCCGTTCAGCCGCTGGATCATTAGAAAGCACCGAAGCGGCACGGCTGGGCGCGGGGTCGCTTCTCAAATCTGGCTTACTGGAAAACTGAAAAGGCCGGCGGAGTTCCCGCCGGCCTTTCTCACTTTGTCCTCTTATTCGCTTTCCGTTATCGGCTCGCTGCTATCTGTTACCCTTCTTTGCCCTTCCTCGTTCTTCGCAGCTCCCGAACCAGGTACACCACCACCACAATATTCACCACCAGCACCACACCCCGCGGCCATGTCAATCGCACGTAAAGTTCATACAGCTCGAGCGGCATCAGCGATGCGGTCGTGATGATTGTTAAATACTCCGCCCAGCGCTTCGCCAGCGCCAGGCCCGTGCCTTCCAGCAGAAACAGCGCCGAATAAAAAAACGTCCCAACACTCAACTGCCGCAGCCGCCGCTCGTCCACATTGGATAGTTTTTCCAGCAGCCAGATCAGATACTTGTTGTGTGGATCCGCCCGCAGCAGCTCCATCCAGTGCGCGACGTCTTTCTCGATGTCTCCATGCAGATAATGCAGCGCGCCCAATCCCAGGGCCAGCAGTCCAAATCCGTTTACAAATTTCAGCGCCGCGATGGCCATCAGCCCGCGGCTCTTTTTGTGCCCGCTTTTCTCCGTCGTCATCTCTAATTGACTTTACCACGCCGCTGAAGTCCGGAATGTTCCATCGCCACCCTGTGCACTGAAACATGCACTCAACGAGCCCACTCGTTTCCCGCTATCTGATCGTCGTTATCTGTTCGCGACTCCCACTTCCGTCATCCCGACCGGAGCAGCGGCGCATTTTCCGCTGCGCAGCGGAGGGACCACGGCGGGATTCGCCCCAATTCAGATCATTGGCACATGCGCTCAACGAGCCTCACTCGTTCCCGCTATCTGATCGCTGTTATCTGTTCGCTACTTACTAATTGTCCGTGCCCGCCCTGCCCAGACCAAAGCTCTTCGCCGCACCCATGCTACGATTTTCTTCATTCCATGGGCCCCATGCATTCAAACGAACTTCTGGACACAGACGAGCCCGATTACCAGGGCGAACTTCCCGTCTTCAATCCCTCGCTCTACCCGCGCACCTACAAACCTTCCGCCGGCTATCTTCTTTTTCTCGGGACCATCGGCTTTCTTTGCGCCGCTGGTGGAAGCGCGGGAATGTATTATTTCGGAACCGGGCATGAGATGACCACCATGAGCTCGCAAGTCGCTCTGGTCGTCCTCTGTTTTTGCTTTCTGCTTCTCGGAATCTACCTGCTCGCCGCCGTGCTCACCTCGCGGCTGATCCTCGGCCCCGATTTCTTCGAGGTCAAAGATTTCCTGTCTTCGAAACTTCTCCGCCGCTCGGATATCGCCGGCTATCGCATCCTGCCCACGCAATATTTCTCCACGCTGGTCTTCCAGCCCAAAGCCGCCGAACGAAAAAAACTCAAGATTCCGTTGTATTTCCGGACCGACAAGGCCTTCAGGGAATGGTTCATCGGCATCGCGAATCTCGACAGCGAAGATCTCGGCAAATCCATGGCCGAACTCGAAGCCGTCGTTGCTCGCGACGCCCCAGGCGCCGACGCGACCGAGGAACGCATCGCCGCCGCCTACCGCACCGTCAAGATTCTGAATTGGGGCGCGGGAATCGCCTCCGTGTGGGCCTGGCTTTATCCAAATCCGTATCCGCTCGCCATACTTGCGGCTGGCGCTTTTCCCATCATCTCCATTGTCTTGCTGGCGCGCTCCCATGGGATTTACCAGATCGAGGGCCGCCGCAATGATGCCCGCCCAAGCCTCGCCGGAGTCTTTATTTTTCCAAGTTGCATCCTGGCCTTCCGCGCGATTCAGGACCTCCATTTCCTCGAATGGAAGCCCCTGCTGCTCACCACCTTCGCGCTCGCCGCCGTGCTCACAGTCTTTCTTCTGCAATCCGACCCGCATTTTCACAATCGCGCCGTCGTTGCGATCTCCATGTTTTTTGTCGGGACGATGTTTTGCTACGGCGCGATTGCCCAGTTCGACGTTCTTGCCGACCGCTCGGCTCCCGCCACCTACCAGGCCCAAGTCCTCAGCAAGCGCGCCGACAATGGTCGCACCACCACCTACTATCTCCAGGTCGCTCCCTGGGGCCCGCGCCACGATTCCGATGAAATCGCGGTGCCGCGCTCCCTTTACGCCGCCATCGCCCCCGGCCAGTCCGTCTCCATTCACCTTTATTCGGGCGCGCTCCACCTTCCCTGGTTTTCCGTTTCCCGCATTTCCGCGCCGATCCAAACTCAATAATTCGCTCGTGGATTACGTTAATGGTGTGTTTAGGTTCACGCGGCTACCTTGTTCTGCGCTGAGGCCATGCGATGAAAAATCCTTTCTTGCTCGTGGCAGTGACTGCCCTTTGCTTTTCCGTGGCGCCGGCTGCTACGTTTGCCCAGAACGCGCAACCTCTGAAACTCATCCAGACCATTCCCATGCCCAATGTGAAGGGCCGCATAGACCACATGGACGTGGACGCGAAAGGGAAGCGGCTGTTCGTTGCCGGACTCGAAAACGGCTCCGTCGAAGTACTGGATTTGCAGGCCGGCCGCTGGACAAAAAGCATTCCCGGTTTTCTGAAGCCGCAGGGAATCGCATACGTGCTGTCTCTGAACAAGCTTTTCATCGCCAGCGGCGATGACGGCATGGTGCGTGTCTTCCGTGGAGACACCCTCGAACTCCTCGATTCCATCAAGCTGGAGCTCGGCCCGAATCGCGTGGCGTACGATGCGGCCCGGCAGCTTCTCTACGTAGGCTACGGCGGCAAGGACGCTGGAAAAGACTACGGTGAAGTTGGCGCGATTGATGTCCGCACGGACAAGAAAATCTTTGACGTCCAGGTGGCCGCCCATCCTTCGGAAATCCTGCTCAACAAGTCCGGTGACACGTTGTTTGTCTTTATCTCCGCAATCAGCAAAATCCAGGTCATTGACATCCCTAAGCGCGAAGTCCGCTCCACCTGGCCCGTCAGCAGCCAGCGCCCGGGCGACGCCGCCCTGGATGAATCGACTGGCCGCTTGCTCATGGGAACCCACACTCCGCCGGAGATGATCGCCATGGACGCGAAAACTGGAAAAGAAGTGGCCCATCTGCCCACCACTGAGGGAATGGACGGCGTGTATTTCGACGCCGCGCGAAAGCGCATTTACATTTCTGGTGGGCGCGGCGAAGAGGTCGGTTCGATCTTTGTCTATCAGCAGAAATCGGCGGATACCTACGAAATTGCGGGCAAAATTCCGACGCGGCCGGGGGCGGGCACATCCTTCTGGTCGCCTGAACTGAATCGCTATTATGTCGCGGCTCCCGCAAACGGCCAGGAACCCGCGGCGATACTCGTTTTTGAGCCGGTGCAGTAGCAGCACGATGAAATTGCCGTTGCAACGAAATTACCAACAAAGAACACGCTTCACTCGGGAGGAACGATGAAAAAGCTGCTGGCACTAAGCGCGATCACTTTGGCGGGGCTCGGCGTCCTCGCTGTTCGGGGCACCCACACCGCAAAAGCGCAATCCACGGGCCGCGATATTCTCCCCCTGCAACTCGAAGAAGAAATTCCCGTCCCCGGCGTCGCGGGGCGCCTTGATCACTTCACCGCCGACGTCAAGCGCAAACGCCTGTTCGTCTCCGCGCTTGGCAACAACACCGTCGAAGTCATTGACACCTTCGCCGGCCGCGTGATCCGTTCCATCAAGGGCCTCAGCCAGCCGCAGGGGCCGCTCTACGTTCCGGGCTTCGATAAGCTCTACGTTGCCAACGCCGAAAATGGAAAGATGAACGTCTACGATGGCGCAACCTATACGCTGAAAAAGACGATCGATTTTGGCACGGACCCCGACAACGTCCGCTACGATGCCGCCTCCAAAAAAATCTTCGTCGGCTTTGGTGAAGAAGACGGCGGCATCGCGATGGTTGATCCTGCCACCGACGAGCGCGTCGGCCAGGTCTACAAAACCGAAGGCCATCCCGAATCCTTCCAGGTCGAAGCCTCCGGCGGGCACATCTACGCCAACGTGCCGGACGCAGGAATGGTCGTGGAATCCATCGATCGCAAAACCGGAGCGGTCACCAAGTGGCCGCTGAAGGGCCTGAAAGGGAATTACGCCATGGCGCTTAACGAAGAGGATCACCGCCTCTTCACCGTGACGCGCAAGACGCCCATGCTCGTCGTTCTTGATACGCAAACCGGCAACGAAATCGCCCGCCTCCGCGCCGCCGGAGAGTGCGACGACGTCTACTTCGACGCCGCCCGCAAACGCATTTACGTACTCGGCGGCGAGGGCATCATCAGCGTCATCCAGCAAAAGGATCCCGACCATTACGAACTCGTCGCCAACGTCCCCTCTGGTATCGGTATCCGCACCGGCTTCTTCTACTCCAAGCGCGACCGCCTCTACGTCGGCGTTCCTGCCAAGGGCAACGAACCCGCCCAGGTCTGGACCTTCGAAGCGGAAGACTAGCGCCGGCCGGCAGATTCCCGAAATGGAGTGGCCGAACGTTCAGTTTATCGTTTCAACAAACCACTACCGCGGACGTGACTCAGATCACGGGAATTTGGCAGGAAATGAGAGCATCCTTGAATCGTGATGAATAGGCTCCGCCCATTTCTAGTGGCCGCCCAGGAGAGCGGATTCGTTCACGCCAGTGAGTCCCACAATGGAACAGTCCTCTGGCTCAAGCATCAGACTACCAATGCAAATTCGCAGACTCACCCCCGCATCTGCATGGACAGCCTGACCGTCAGCGCCACAGCTTATTGGACCGACAGCAAAGGGAATCCCGCTTCGAAATCATTTCGCAAGCCACTCGCCCTGAAAGAATGGCTTGCCATGGACCCGGTTCGATGACAGATCGCGAAGCAATCCGGCGGCTGACTGTAAATAGTGGTGATTGCTCGGCGGTGTCCTGGCTCCACTTTAACCACGGTGCGGCGATTCACGCGATTGTTACCCGTGCCTTTGGCACTGGCCCTCTCGCGGAAAAGGCTGAGTATGATCTCATGCAGCGGATCGCAGCCCGCGCCCGTTCGTTTAAGAAGAATGAAAACGCCGAGGAGTGGCTCGTGCGGTGTGCCACTGCGGAATGCAACCTCCTCCGCTCCGAGTCATATCAGGACAGTTCCAAAAGCCACTAGTATCTCCTCTGCCCCACCCCAAGTTTCAAAAGTTAACTTCCCAGATGTAGCTCCTAATGGTTAAGTACCTTCTAGACACGTAGAATGACAGAACCTTATAGTAAATGTTAAAATTGGATTCATAAACAAGTGGGGGCCCCTCACTCGCCGCGCTGATTCTGAGCGTTCGCTCCTGTTCCGACCCCCAAGAAGTTCGCAAGTTTTGCATGAAAACTGAAAGACCAGAACGACGAAAGAGCGGCGAGTCCGCTGAGCTTCAGGATCTCCTCACCCTGCAGGCGGCTGCGTTGGAAGCTGCGGCCAATCCAATCGTAATCAGCCAGCTGGATGGCACCCTGATCTGGGTGAATCGCGCCTTCGAACGTCTTACGGGGTATACCAGGGCCGAAGCCATTGGCCAAACCACCCGCCTGCTTAGATCCGGTCAGCAATCACCCTCCTTTTACCAACAGATGTGGGACACCATTCTCAGCGGTCAGGTCTGGCAGGGCGAAATGGTCAATCGCCGCAAGGATGGCAGTCTGTATCACGAGGAAATGACCATCACCCCGGTGAAAAACGGCGCCGGAAAGATCACTCATTTCATCGCCATAAAACTGGACATTACCGAAAGAAAGAGTTGGGAAGAACGAATCTGTCGGCTGGCCCAGGTGGTCGAAAACGCGGCGGAAATGGTTACCATCGGCGATTCCGAAGGACGTATCGCCTTTGCCAATCGCGCTCTTCTTCGGGCCACAGGCTATAGCGAAGACGAGCTTGTTGGAAAGTTCTTCGCCACCAGCCTCCTTTCCCACAATAATCCGCCCCACCTGGATGAAGAGATTCGGCGCCGGACAATTTCACACGGCGGCTGGAGCGGCGAATGCATCCGATGCCGCAAAGACGGCAGTGACTTTCCCATTTTTCTGAGCACCGGACAAATCAAGGATAACCAGGGCCGCATCCTTGGAACTTTTGGGATCTCGCAAGACCTCACCGAACGAAAACGGCTCGAGGAACAATTGGCAGTCGCCCAGAAGATGGAAGCCGTGGGGCAACTCGCGGGCGGCGTCGCCCACGATTTCAACAACCTTCTCGGAGTCATGATCGGTTACAGCGAGCTGCTCCAGGAAGGCCTTCCCCCCGACGATCTCCGGCTCCGCAAGCTGCAACAAATCAAGAAAGCCGGCGACCGAGCCGCCTCACTGACTCGCCAACTTCTCGCTTTCAGCCGCAAGCAGGTGATCCGGCCCAGGGTTATGGATCTCAACGCGCTCGTCAGCGACGTAAGCAAAATGCTCACCCGTCTGGTCCGCGAGGATATTGAATTAATCTGCAACCTGAAACCCGGCTTGAGCACCATCAAGGCTGACCCGACGCAGATCGAACAAATCATCATCAATCTGGTTGTCAACGCGCGCGACGCCATGCCCGACGGCGGCAAGATTATTATCGAAACCGCAAATACCTACCTGGATGAAAGCTATTGCCGCTCCCATCCCACGGTTAAGCCCGGACGCCATGTGGCGCTGGTCGTTAGCGATACCGGCACCGGCATGGACGCGAAAACCCAGGCCCGCATTTTCGAGCCGTTTTTCACGACGAAAGAGCTGGGGAAGGGAACCGGGCTGGGCCTCGCTACCGTATACGGAATCGTGAAACAGAGCGAAGGCAGCATCTGGGTCTACAGCCAGTTGGGAAAGGGCACTACCTTCAAGATTTACTTCCCCTGCGTGGATGAAGCGGTCCAGGTGTTGGATTCCGCCGTCCCCAGACCCGAACTCCCTCGCGGCACGGAGACGATTTTAGTCGCCGAGGATGCCGAGGGAATGCGCGACCTCGTCTCCGAGCTTTTGATCAGAAACGGCTATACCGTGCTTACCGCCGAGAGTTCCGAAGAGCTGCTTAGTGTCTCCGACCGATATGCCGCGCCGATCCATTTGCTCTTGACCGACGTCGTAATGCCCGGGATAAACGGCCGCGACCTCGCGGATTGCCTGAAGGCCGCTCATCCCGACTTGCGAATTATCTATATGTCGGGCTACACCAGCGACACCATCGTTCACCACGGTGTCCTGCGCGAAGGCATTGATTTCATCGAAAAGCCCTTCACCGAAGAATCCCTCATGCGCAAGCTACGCGAAGTCCTCGACCGCTAATCACGGACTTGTCCAAGCGCCTGCCCTACGGGATATGCAAACCCTCATCACGTTCTTTGGATTTGTGGTAGAGCGGACAGCTTTTGTAGGGATAGGCCTGCCGATTCTAAGTCTGGCCCAAGGGCCCATCCCCTCCAGGCTAATCTTCGTTTTCATCATCTCCTGTAGCGCGCAGCGCGTGCCGCGAAATGTAATCCGCCACAGTTCTGCCCAGCACATTTGCGCGCACGCACGATGTGCGGTAGTGAATCCCTCCAAAGACGCGCGCGTTGGCGATTTCCGTCGTAGCGTCCGTGAAACTGGCGAACGAACGGTTCTTTCCGGGAAGCGTCTCCGAATCAATACTAAACGCCGTGTTCTCTCCAAACTCAGCGGCCAGAATAAACGCGGCTGAACCACTCACCGTGGAATGTCCCGAGGGATACTCGGGATGCGCCGGAGTTCCGCCCGGAAAGAAGTCCAGCCAAGGGATCCAGGCTGGATCCGAATCCGCCGGAATAATCCCTTCCCGGATCGCCGTAATCGGCCTCCAGAAAACGTAGCGATACTTGCCGTCCCAGCACGCAATGGCCGCGTCCGCCATCGAAACATTCAGCAGCGCGAACAGGTGCGCATTCTCGGTGAATGACAGCCCGCGTTCCGTGGAAATCTCCGCGGCAATCCGGTTCCAGTAAAGCGGTGTATTCCCCGCCCAAAACAGCGCCAGGTCCGATTGATCCTGCGTGCGCCCCGAACCGGAGTAGACGCCCATCTTGAACAGTTCGTCGAGGTCAGCAGCGTACTCCGGGCTGTTCAACGCCGGCGGAGGCGGCAAGCGGAACAGCGATGGCCGTGTCAGCACCCAGGGCGTCATCGAGGCGAATTGTGGTCCCGCCCCGGGCAAGCCGGGCAACTGATTGGGCAACCCCTGCGGCGTTGGCCGCCAGGCGCCGGTGGCGGCAGGCATTCCCACGATACTCTGCACGCCGAGGAAGGGAGGCGGTGCAGGCGCAATCCCATCCGTCAGCCTCCAGGCCCAGATGGCGTCCGCAACGGTTTGTCCCCAGGCG
>DASSGJ010000349.1:0-5287 GCA_035693545.1 Candidatus Acidiferrum sp. | reverse complement strand
GAGTGATTCCTAACCGGCACGGCAATTGGGGACAAGGCGCCGGCGCGGACGGTTGAAAAAGCGTCCCATCCCATAAGGTAGCAGAAAAGAGCCGGATTCTCGCCACTTTCCTGCCATGCGGCGACGGCTGTCCCGATGAAATTGAGCCACCAGCCACGGTAGTTCATCGCAGCGCCTCCGCAAGAAGAACTTCGCCCTGCTTGCCGAATGTGGCCTTCATATCGTCCTGGCGACGCAACAGTTGTTTCAGCCGGGGCACCGCGGAACGCGCTGCGGCGCTACCCGCTTCAATGGCTTCATCAATCCGGTCGAAATCGTCCCACTCCAGGCCCTGTACTGCCGGCCGCAGCACGATGTCGGCGTGCCGCTCCCAGGCTTCCAGTTGATGCTTTTGCGCGGCGCTTACGGCCCGGCTGACCACTTGGAAAATGTTGGTGGGTGCGCCGCGCTGGCCGTCGTGGAGTCCCACGGAAACGCCCACCACAATTTCAGCGCCCATTTCCCGGGCGGCCCGTGTCGGCACCGGGGCGACAATGCCTCCGTCGGCGAGGCATCGCGTGCCGATTTGTATCGGTTCGAACAAGCCTGGAAACGCACAACTCGCGCGAATCGCTTCGGCCAGGTTGCCCTGGCGGAAGACGACCGGATCGCCCGTGCCAAGATCCGTCGCCACAATGGCCAGCGGCAGAGCCAGGTCTTCAAACTGTTTCGTGCCGAACAGCTTCTGCACCAGGGCGCCCAGCCGTTCGTTGCTGGCCAGCCCAAACCGCGAGACTCGCCACTTGGCAAAATCACGGAAGCGAATCTGCCGGCACTTGCTAATGATGCGGGGAAGGGGCACTCCGCTGGCGTACGCCGCGCCCAGAATGCTGCCGATGCTGCTGCCTGCGATAGAGGTGACCGGAATTGCGTTTTCGCGGAAGGTGCGAAGCACGCCCAGATGCGCATAGCCGCGGGCAAATCCACCGCCAAGAGCGAGGCCCACTCCCTGGCGCGGGGCGTCAGGCTGCCATAGAGAGGGCTGGGCGTAAAAACGTTTTGTCACGAGGGTAAGAATCTCAATCTTCTAAGAAAGAAGCGATGGTTCGGGCGTCCCGAAAAAGAGGTACCAAAGTACCCGCGTAAGAAATGCTCAAAAAAGGGGCTTTGCGGACCGGCAGTACTTAAATACTAGTCCGGTGACCTCGCTGTACCATTGCTGGAGACTGCCTCAGAAGCGATTCTACCGCTGCACAATGCGTCAAATTCATCGCCCGGGAGAGCCCATGGAAGCAGGGTATAACGCATGGTTGGGACAGGCGGTGGTTCTGCAGGTGGCGCTTGGGGACATCAAGGTTCCGCTGCGTGGGCGGCTCTTGAAAGAAGGCGGAGAGACGGTACGCATGCGGGTCGGCGATGGATGGGACATCGATATTTATAAGGCGATGATCCTGACCGTGGAAAAAGACGGAATGGC
Source organism: Candidatus Acidiferrum sp. (assembly GCA_035693545.1). Taxonomy (GTDB): domain Bacteria; phylum Acidobacteriota; class Terriglobia; order Acidiferrales; family UBA7541; genus Acidiferrum. The sequence continues at coordinate 3,831 of DASSGJ010000349.1, read as the reverse complement.
ACTGATTCCAGCATGAGGGGAGAACACGAAATGGATAATCAGATACCGAAGTACGTCACCCAGTCGCGCGCGGCATATCTTCTGGGGCTTTCCGTTGCGGAGATCGGCCGCATTTCCCGGGAAACCGGTATCGGCCACGTGGAGCGCGCCGGACATATCGAGGAGCGCTTTTTCACTTACGAAGAATTGCAGCGGATTTGCGTGCTGGCCACCCAGGAAAATATGGTGACCCACTAAACGAGTTTGAATTTCCTCAGGCCCCCCTCAGGAAGTACCCCCACCCCGGCTCGTTGCCCCCAGCGAGCCGGGGTTTCTTTTGCGAGCGTGATGATTCCCCAGAATTGAAACGATTCACAAACCCTTTGACAGAACCCGGTATCGCGGGGAAACTAGGCGGCGATTCTTCCTGGGTGCGCCAGTCCGATGATAAAAACTGCAATTTGCTTGTTTGCCTCCGTGGCCTTGCTGGCAGGCCTGGCGCTGCGAACTCCCTCGGTTCCTGTTTCTCCAGCAGACCAGGGTGCATTTGACGTCGTGATTTCCGGCGGCCGGGTGATGGACCCGGAATCGGGGCTCGATGCACCGCGAAACGTGGGTATTCGCGCAGGGAAAATAGCCGAGATTTCCGAGAAGCCTCTTCAAGGTAAGCAGACTATTGATGCGCACGGCCTCGTAGTCGCCCCCGGTTTTATTGACCTGCATGAGCATGGCCAGGAACCCCGCAATTACCAGTTTCAGGCCCACGACGGCGTCACCACTTCGCTGGAGTTGGAGGTCGGCACAAATGATGTTGCCGGCTGGTACGCCCAACGCGCGGGAAAATCGTTGATCAACTTTGGCGTAAGCGTCGGCCACATCCCCATCCGCATGCGGGTAATGAATGACCCTGGAAAATGGCTGCCAACCGGCGCCGCCGCGCACAAGGCCGCTTCGCCGGAACAATTGCGCGCGATTCAGCAAGGAATGGAAGCCGGGTTGAAAGAGGGCGCCCTTGCCGAGGGATTGGGCATCAACTACACGGAGGCGGCGACTCACCAGGAAATCATCGAGATGTTCCGCGTTGCCGCAAGGTATCACGCGCCCGTGCACGTCCACGTACGATTCGCGGGAGCAGGAGAGCCCTCAACCGGTCTTGCCGCAGTGGAAGAGGTGATTGCCGCGGCTGCTTCAACCGGCGCTCCACTTCATGTGGTGCATGTCACCAGCATTGGATTGGGCCAAACGCCTCAACTCATCCAGCTGATCGAAGGTGCCCAGCTCCACGGGCTCGACGTCACCACCGAGTGCTATCCCTACGTGGCCGCAAGCACCGGTCTCGAATCCGCTCTCTTTGATCCCGGCTGGCAAGAGCGCATGGGAATCACCTTCAAGGACGTCCAGTGGGCGAAAACGGGCGAGCGCCTGACCGCGGAAACCTTTGAAAAATACCGGGCGGAGGGCGGCGCGGTAGTCATTTACTCGATTCCCGAAAGCGCGGCGCGCGCGGCGGTCAGCAATCCATCCGTTATGATTGGCAGTGACGGCATGCCGATTACCGGCGCAAAAGTACACCCGCGGGGCCAAGGGACGTTCTCGCGAGTGCTGGGCCACTATGTCCGCGAAGAAAAGGCACTCGACCTGATGACAGCGCTGCGGAAAATGACGTTGATGCCCGCGCAGCGATTGGAAAAACGCGCGCCGGCCTTCCACAACAAGGGGCGGATTCGTGTGGGAGCGGATGCGGACATCACGGTATTCGATTCTCTCAGGATCGTGGACAAGGCCACGTTCGAGCAGCCCTTGCAGTATTCCGAGGGAATTTCTTTTGTGCTGGTGAACGGTGTGCCCGTTATTGAGGACGGGAAACTTGTCGAAGGGGTTTTTCCGGGGCGTGCCGCGCGTGCGCCCATTACACAATAGTCAGGGAAGTTCGATCTTGCAAGTGATCCGACAGGGGAAACGAAACTTTGTCCTTAACCGCACTCGATTGGGCCGCCATCGCGGGCTACCTCCTTATCACACTGATTCTTGGTTTGTATTTCCGGCGCAAGTCGGCGCAGAGCACCACGGATTATTTTGTTTCTGGGCGCCAGGTGAGCTGGTGGCTTGCCGGAACCTCGATGGTGGCGACGACGTTTGCCGCAGACACGCCGCTGGCTGTGACTGGGTTGGTCTACACCCAGGGAGTTGCCGGCAACTGGCTGTGGTGGAGTTTTTTGCCCTCCGGCATGATGACGGTTTTCCTCTTCGCTCGATTGTGGCGCCGCTCCGGCCTCATCACCGACGTGCAGTTCGCCGAGTTGCGCTATCACGGAAAGCCCGCGGCATTCTTGCGGGGTTTCCGCGCGGTCTATCTGGGTTTGCTGATGAACTGCCTGATTCTGGGTTGGGTCACCAAAGCGATGGTGAATATCGTCAGCACTTCGCTCGGAATCAGCGACGCGAAGGCGCTGGCGATCTGCGTGTTTTTCCTGATGCCGTTCACGGGCATTTACGTTTCACTCGGCGGATTGTGGGGCGTGCTGTGGACGGACCTGTTTCAGTTCGTGCTGAAGATGGCCATCGTCATTGCCGTGGCCTGGTATGGCGTGCATGCCGTAGGTGGAATGCCCCAGCTTTTGCAGCAACTCGCCGCAAAGCGAAGCGCAGCCGGGCCGGGCGCCAGCGACATAACTGCCTTGCTGCCTGAATTTTCGCGCGGCTTGACCGGCGAAGCCCTCTGGACTCTGCCCGTGATCACCTTCGTGGTGCATCTGGCCGTGCAGTGGTGGGCGTTCTGGTATCCGGGCGCGGAGCCCGGGGGCGGCGGCTATGTAGCGCAGAGGATTTTCAGCGCGCGCGATGAACGCCACGGTTTGCTTTCGGTGCTCTGGTTCAACCTTGCGCACTATGCGTTGCGGCCATGGCCCTGGATTCTGACCGCGCTGGCGGCTGTGGTTCTCTATCCCGGACTGGCGCAGCCCGAACGCGGCTACATGCTCGTGGCCACGCAGCACACACCCCACGCCCTGCTGGGAATTTTGCTGGCCGGCTTCATGGCTGCGTTCATGTCCACGGTGGCGACGCAGTTGAATTGGGGGAGTTCCTATCTGGTGGAAGATTTCTACCGGCGTTTTGTGAAGACAGGGGCGCGCGAAAAGCATTATGTGAACGCATCGCGGCTGACCACGATTTTCCTGGTGGTTGCCGCGGCGCTCGTCTCCATGCAACTCCAATCGGTCAGCGAGGGTTGGAAGATTGTGCTGGAACTCGGCGCCGGCACAGGGGGCGTTTATCTGTTGCGCTGGTATTGGTGGCGCGTCAATGCCTGGAGCGAAATCTCCGCAATGGCTGCGGCTCTGGTAACTACTCTGGCGCTGCACAGCCATTCGTTGTGGATGAGCATCGCGGGACGCCCCGCGCCGTTCGCCGGTTCGGACCCGGTGGTGTTTGCAAAGACCACCCTCTGCACCACGGGGATAACCACGCTGGTTTGGCTGGCGGTGACGCTGATAACCCCTGCCGAGCCACAGAAAACGCTGGTGGATTTTTACAATCGGGTGCGTCCCGATGTGCGGGGATGGCGGCCCATTGCTCAAGCAAGTGGCGCGACGGAGACCACGCGGGATCTGGGAAAAAATTTATCCAGCTGGCTGATCGGCTGCGTTTTCGTCTACACCGCGCTGTTCAGCATCGGCCAGTTGTGCTTCGGGCAGATAGTGTCGGGGTTGCTTTTCGGGCTGGTGTGCATGGCCAGTGGTGTGGCATTGTATCGCCTAATGCCGAAGTCTTCGGAATGGCAAACTTCCTGAAATGACAACCGACTCGCCCAAAAAAGGAACGCACCATGCGTTACTGGCCGGGTTTCTTGGC
>DASSGJ010000348.1:0-3443 GCA_035693545.1 Candidatus Acidiferrum sp. | reverse complement strand
CCATCGTCGGTGACAAACACCTCGCCGTGCTGATACGGGCTCATGGTGCCGGGATCCACGTTCAGGTACGGGTCGCATTTCTGGATGGTGATTTTGAAGCCGCGACTTTCGAGGAGACAGCCGATGGAAGATGCCGCTACGCCCTTGCCGAGAGAAGAAACAACACCGCCGGTTACAAAAATATATTTTGGCGCCATCCGGGTCGCTCGCCTCCGCACGGAGCAGAATTGAGCTTGTCGAACCTCCACAGGATTGACGTACATATAATTATGTCCGGTAGAAGAAATTGTGTCAATGAGAAGTCTTTGCTCGAAAGAATCGGAAAATTCCATTGGAGCGCGACATTTCTTTGGCGGGTGGGTTCGTAAGTGGCGAAAAGTAGGGTAAGGTTTGTTGAGTGGGGAGCAAAATTTCCGGGGAAGAGGCTGACATGGTTGGCAAGAAGTTCTGGATGGCTGCCGCAGCGGCAATGGCTTTAAGCGGAGGGGTGCAAGGACAACAACCGGCGGCTGCGCCGGCGACGCGGCAAGGCGAATACGACGTAAAGCGGGAGAGTGAAATCGTTGGAACGGTTGTGGCCTTCGACGCCAATTCGAAAACCGCTCCGTTTGGGGCGCGTGCAACTTTGCAGACGGGCTCCGGGCTAATGGAAGTCCATCTGGGAAACCCGCGGTTGTTGACGGCGAACCATTTTTCGATTGAGACGGGCGACACGCTTCGGATTGTCGGGGAAAACCTGGCCGCCGGTAACGCGAACCTGTTTGTCGCGCGAATTGTGCAAAAAGGAACGCAAGCCCTGGCGGTGAGAACCACCCGCGGATTCCCGATACCCTATGTGGCGCCGCGAACCACAGAATCTGCGGCAACGCACCGGGGTGTGGCATGAAGCGAAGTCTTCATGCGATGGCCATCGCCGTGGCCGGGTATCTGGCCGCATGCGGAGGCAGCGGGTCGAGTATTACGCCTCCCCCGCCCACGGGTAATTTCTCGAATGCCAGCCTGAACGGGCAATACGCATTCACGATGAGCGGCGTAGATCTGGTCTCTGGAGCGTACATCGCGAGGGTGGGGAGTTTTGCGGCGGATGGCCAGGGCCACATCACAACCGGGCTGGAGGACGTGGTAGACCTGGGAGGCGGAGGTCCTGCGTCGGTGGTGACTTTTTCGAATGGCACATACCAGATCCAGGCGAATGGGCGTGGATTGATTGTGCTGAACGTGTCGGGTGGAGGGTCGCTGCAACTGAGCACCTCTCTGCAATCGAGCAGCCACGGATATCTGGTGCAGAGCGACGGATTGGCATCAACCAGTGGAGCCATCGAACTGCAGACGCCGCTGCAATTTTCCGCCAACGCAATCAACGGTAAGTACGTGTTTGATTTTTCGGGGCTTTCTTTCGCCGGGACCACTCCTTCGCCAATTTCACTGGTCGGACAGTTTGGGGCAGACGGAAATGGAAATGTTACTGGCGGAACGGCGGACGTGAATGACGGATCGACCGCGCCGACGGGAGCGACAGCGTTGCCCGTAAGCACCTATCAACTGGATACAACTGGAAACGGCACCAACTTTGGCCGGGGAACGATAATCCTGGCTGGGCGGACGTTCGCTTTCTATATTGTGGATTCGACGCGGCTGGAATTGTTGCAAGAGGATCAACTGGGAGGAAGTTCAGGGCCTGCGATCCTGCAGACGGGCACAATTCCGACGCAGAATTCCGGCTTCAATGGAAGTTTTGCGTTCTTAACCGGGGGAACGGAGACGACCGGGAATTTTGGCCCCTCGGTGCGAGTGGGGAGATTCACCGCGGATGGGGCTGGAGGAATCGGTACGATCTCCTTCTTTGAGAACAATGACGGAAACCGAGCGCAAGTATCGCCGAATTCCGGCATTTCCGGCACAAACTACTCCATTGATACAAGCAACGCGGGCAGCGGACGGGGCACGTTTACGTTTCAGAACTCGTCGGTGGGCACAGTGACCTACGTATTTTATTTGTATTCCCCGACGGGGGCCGTGATTCAGGATGTGAGTTCGGGAATTTTGGGGGACGGCATGATGGTGTCACAGTCGGCGTCGTCGTTTACCGCGGCGGGATTGGCGGGGAACTATAGTTTTAGTTGGAGTGGCGTGGAAATTGTTGCACCCTCATCTTTCGATGAGAACTATGTCGGGCAGTATGCTCAGACGAGCGCGGCCAACAGCAACGTTTCGGGCGTGGTGGATTATGCGCAATTGGGCTTGAATACCATCAATACCAATGGAGTGACGCTGAACGCCGGAATTTCCGGAACGACGACAATTGCAGGGGATGGCACGCAAAACAATACCTACAAGATCGCGATTGGCGGCCCCAATGCGTTCACGCTGAATTTTGTGGCTTATTTTGCCGATGGCGGAACGGTGTTCATGGTTTGTTCGGATGGCAACCGGACTACGGCGGGCATTGCCTTGGCGCAAACGCAGTGATCGGAAAATAGAAAATGGAAAATGGAAAATAGAAAATTGAAGAGCGAAGAGCGAAGAGCAACCTTGGCCACACCAATGCGCCCGCCTCAGAAGACGGCCGCTACAATGACTAGAAACAAATAAATTATTGCGTGGTTTGTTCGCGCAGGAGTTTTTCGACGCGGGTCACGTCGTCGGGAACGTCCACGCTTACGGCGTCGTGCTGGACTTCGGCGACCCTGATTTTCCAGCCGTTCTCAAGCCAGCGGAGTTGCTCGAGCTGCTCGATTTTCTCCAGTTCACCCTGGGGCAGCGTCGGGTACTCGAGCAGGGCATCGCGCTGAATGACGTACAGGCCGAGGTGCTTCCAATACTTTACGTGGATTTTCTGCTGGGTGTCGCGGATCCATGGAATCGGAGCACGGGAAAAATAAAGGCCGTTTCCTTCGAAGTCGAGAACCGTTTTCACCACATTGGGGTCCATGATGTCGCCGGCGTGGCGGATGGGAGTCGCGACTGTGGCGATCTGGGCGGGGGGCTCTTCGAGGAGTGCGGCCACGGCGGCATCGATGGCCGCCGGATCAACCAACGGCTCATCGCCCTGGACATTGACGAAGACGTCGCCTTCCTCGTGGGCCGCGACTTCCGCGATGCGTTCAGTGCCCGTACGGTGGTCAACGCGGGTCATGCGGGCTTCCCCACCGAAGGCGCGAACCGCGTCAATTATGCGCTGGTCGTCGGTCGCTACGACGACGTGATGAACGGTTTGGGCCTGCTTGGCCCGTTCGTACACCCGTTGGACCATGGGTTTGCCGGCGAGCGAAACCAGAGGCTTACCGGGCAGGCGCGTCGAAGCAAAACGCGCTGGGATTACCACTACCACTCTTGGATCGTCGAAACTCATCAGAACTTTCCCCGTACTGCACGCTGCCGATGCTAGCACAGCCATTCAAACGACGCGTTGCATCCACCATCTTCAACGGCGGATAGCTCTA
>DASSGJ010000347.1:0-7023 GCA_035693545.1 Candidatus Acidiferrum sp. | reverse complement strand
CCCTCTTCGCGCATCTGAATCGGGTGGGGAATACCCCGGCCGCCAGGGAGGCCTGAACCGTGGCTACACAGAGCAGAATCAACGCTCAAGACCAGCTCCGCACCCTCGTTCGGGAAGCTCGCGCCAACAGCGACCGCCTCTTTGACATTATTCGCGAGGATTCTCTCTACGAACGTCCCATCCCCGAGCGCCATCGCATCATCTTTTATATCGGCCATCTCGAAGCCTTCGACTGGAATCTTTTTCGCACCCACTTGTTTTCTCTCGAATCGCGCACACCTGCATTCGACAAACTTTTTGCTTTCGGAATCGATCCTGTGGACGGCGGCCTTCCCACGGACCAGCCCCGCGACTGGCCCTCTCTTCCTGAAGTTCGCAACTACGTGCAAACACTCCGCGACCTGATCGACGACGCGCTCGACGCCGGCGATTTTCCGCAATCTGCCGTAGCTGACGGCTACTCACCCGAAACTCTTCTCCGCGTCGCCTACGAACACCGTTTGATGCACGTCGAAACCCTCGCCTACATGTTTCATCGCCTCCCGTACTCGCGCAAGCATCGGCAATCGCAGGACTCTCTTTCCTCTGTTCCCCTCGAAAATGAGATGATCGAAATTCCCGCCGGCCAGGCCACCCTGGGCCTGACTCGCGGCGTATTCGGTTGGGACAACGAGTTTGGCTCGTACACTTCGATCGTTCCGGACTTCCGCATTGACAAGTACATGGTCACCAACGGCGAATTTCTCCGGTTCCTCGAAGACGGCGGCTACCGCAATCCGCAATTTTGGTCCGACGACGATTGGCAGTGGAAAGAACAAAATTCCATCTCTCACCCCGCGTTCTGGAATCAATCGGGCTCCGCTTGGACTTTCCGCGGCATGTTTGAAGAACTTCCATTTCCCGCGAACTGGCCCGTCTACGTCAGCCATGCAGAAGCCAGCGCCTATGCGCGCTGGGCAAAAAAATCTCTGCCCACCGAAGCCCAATGGCATCGCGCCGCTTACGGCACTCCCCAAGGTACCGAGCAGGCTTATCCCTGGGGCTCCGCGGCGCCTGAATCCCATGCCGGCAATTTCGATTTCCGCCGTTGGGATCCCGCTCCGGTCAACGCCTATCCTGAAAACAAAAGTGCCTTCGGCGCCGTCGGTCAGCTCGGCAACGGCTGGGAGTGGACCTCCACTGTGTTCGCGCCATTTCCCGGATTCCAGGCTTTTTCCTTTTATCCGGGCTACTCCGCAAATTTCTTCGATGGCAAGCACTTCGTCATCAAGGGAGGTTCCGCCCGCAGCGCGGCTTGCTTCCTGCGCCGCTCTTTCCGCAACTGGTTCCAGCCGCACTATCAATATGTCTATGCAGGATTCCGCTGCGTTTCCGAATGAGGTGAACAATGGCAAAAGCAGCCATGCAGGCAGGACCCAGTTCTTCGGCCATCAATCAATTTGCGCTGGAAGTGTCTGCCGGACTCATGAAGCCGGGTCAAAAAGAACTTCCCTCAAAGTATCTTTATGATTCCGTTGGCTCCGCTCTTTTCGAAGTTATCTGCGAGCTTCACGAATACGGCCTGACCCGCTCCGAGGAGCGCCTCCTTAAACAGCACGCCCGCGAAATCGTCGACCAGCTTCCTCGCCCAGTCGTTGTCGCGGAACTCGGCAGCGGCACCGGACGCAAGACGCGCCTGCTCCTCGAGGCCCTTTCCCGCTGGCAATCCACCTGGTATCACCCTATCGAAATCTCTCCGACCGCACTCGCCCTCCTTCGCCGCGAGCTTCGCGACATCAACAGCATCAGCATCGTCGGCTTCGAGCGCGAGTTTCTCGACGGCCTCCGCGAAGTTGCCGCCCGCCGCTCCCCCGGCGAGCATCTTCTCGTCCTCTTCCTTGGCAGCAACATTGGCAACTTCGACGGCCCTGCCGGCTCCGAATTTCTGCACGACCTGCGCCAGATTCTTCTGCCAGGCGACTCGTTGCTCCTTGGCACGGACATGCTCAAGCCAGTTCCAACGCTGATCTCTGCTTATGATGACGCGATCGGGGTCACTGCGGCGTTTAATCTGAATCTTCTCGCCCGTATCAATCGAGAACTCGGCGCCGATTTCAACCTGCAGCAATTTGCGCATACGGCGATCTTCAACGAAGCAACGCACAGCGTCGAAATGCACCTTCGCTCTCGCTCCCGCCAGACCGTCGCCATCCCGGAGGCATCCATCTCCGTGCAATTCGAAAAAGACGAAACCATCTGGACAGAGAGCTCGCACAAATATTCTCAGGATGAACTTGTCAGCTTGGCCCATCATTCCGGCTTCAAGCGCAAGGCGCAGTGGATGGATCAATCGTGGGGTTTCGCCGAAAATCTCTGGATCGCCGAGTAGGGGGCACGATAAATCGTGCCCTCTTGGGTCCCGATGCGGGCGCTTCACCGCGGAATTGCTGGTTAAATCTACAAACCCTTCGCTTTCCGAAATTCGTTTACTACCGCCGCCGGTTCGCGGTGCAATCCGTCCACCGCGTAATTCATCTTCCGGATATCTTCGGCGGAAATTTTGCCCGCCAACTCCGCCAGCGCCCCGCGCAGCGCCGGAAACCGTTCCAGAGTCGCCTTCCTCACAATCGGAGCCGCGTCGTACGGAGGAAAATAATGCCGGTCATCCTCCAGAGCCACCAGACCCAGCGCGCTGATCAGCCCATCGGTCGAATTTCCCGCAACCACGTCCACCTGATGATCCGCCAGCGCTCGGTAAATCAGGCCCAGGTCCATCACTCGCGGCTTCTCTCCGAATTTCAAGCCATACCGGTCGCACAATCCGGTAAATCCGTCCGGCCGCTCCAGAAACTCATACCCAACGCCGGCTCGCCATTTCGGCGCCATCGGTGTAATGTCCGAAAGCTTCTGCAAATTAAATTTCTTCGCATCCTCCCCGCGAATCACCATCGCGAACGTGTTCTCAAATCCCAGCGGCTCGGTCACCTCAAATTCAAATCGATCCGCATACCCTTTCTTCACCCGTTCATAAACGCTTTTCGAATCCCCGCTCGGCTTTTCATTCAGCACCGCCGTCAGCGCCGTTCCCGTGTACTCCACATACAAATCCAGTTCCCCCGCCAGCATCGCCTTCTGCACCAGCAGCGTTCCACCCAGGTTCGTCTTCCGCTCCACGGGAATTCCGGTACGCGCCTCAATGTGCTGTGCCAGCAGTTCCGCCAGCACCACCTGCTCCGTGAAGAATTTCGAACCGACGATCATCTTGTCCGGCCGCTTCTGCCCGCAACCGCTCAGCGCCGCCAGAACGATGCAGAGCCACGCGCAAAGCGAGCGGAGAAGGGAAGTGTGCATAGTGTGAAAAAGGTTCATCCGAACGCGCTCGCCTCTACGTCACGCGCAGCCGCTGCTCCAATCGCCCCAGCAGAAAATCTGCCAGGATGGCCAGCAGCGCTGCCGGAATCGCGCCCGCCAGCAGCAGCGAATCATTCACCAGCGCCACCCCGCGAAAAATAAATGTTCCCAGTCCCCCGGCGCCAATCGCTGCCGCAATCGTCGCAACCCCAATCGTAATAATCGTTGCCGTGCGCACACCCGCCAGAATCACCGCCAGCCCCAGGGGAAAACGCACTCGAAACAAAATTTGTGCCTGCGTCATGCCCATCGCTTCGGCCGACTCCAGCACCGCCGGATCAATCTCCGTCAACCCCACATAGGTATTCCGCAGAATCGGCAGCAGCGCATAGAGTGTCAGGGCCACAATCGCTGTTCGCTGCCCAATCCCCCCGATAAACGGAATCGGTATCAAAAATCCGAATAGCGCCAAACTGGGTATCGTCTGAAAAATTCCTGCAACTCCCAGCGCCAGCGCCCGCAGCTTCGTCCGCCGCACAATCAGCATCCCCAACGGCACTCCAATCAAAATCGCTGCGGCCATCGCGATCAGCACCAGCTCCACATGCTCCAGCGTCGCGCTCAAAATCTCAGCCCGATGCTCCGCCATGAAACTCCACAGGCCCGTCACGCCGCGCCTCCTCGCACATCCAGCGAAGCCGCAAACGCCAGCACTTCCGGATGTTGCAGCCGCAAAAATTCTTCCGGGCCTGCGCTCGCCACCACTCGCCCCTTTTCCAGCAAGACAATGCGCGAAGCCAGCAGCAGCGCCTCCCGCAAATCATGCGTCACAAACACAATCGTCTTCCCCAATCGTCGCGCCAACCCTTGAAACTCCCGTTGCAACTCCGCGCGGGTAACCGGATCCAGCGCCCCGAACGGTTCATCCATCAGCAATATCGGCGGATCCGCGGCCAGCGCGCGTGCAACTCCCACCCGCTGCCGCTGTCCCCCCGAAAGTTCCCTCGGCCGCCGCCCCGCAAATTCGCGCGGTTCTAACCCCACAAGCTGCAGCATCTCCTTTACCCGCGCAGCCATCTTCTCCTTAGGCCAATTTTCCAAGCCCGGCACCAGCGCCACGTTTTCCGCTACCGTAAAATGGGGAAACAATCCCGCCTCTTGAATCACGTAGCCAATTCCGCGCCGCAGTCGAATCGCATCCCAGTCCCGCGTCCCGCGCCCTTCCACCAGCACCTCGCCCTTCGTTGGCCAGTGCATTCCATTAATCAATTTCAGCAGCGTGGTCTTCCCGCTTCCGCTCCGCCCCAACAGCACCAGCGTCTCTTTGCGCGGCACTTCCAGCGAAATGTTATTGATGATCGCTGTCTCCGTGCTGCCGTTCGGCCGCCACGAGACGCCGCGAAACTCAATCAAGTTTTGTTCAGCCAAGGTCATCGGCGCTTGTAAGCCGCTAGGTGTGGTCCCAAGTGCCCGACCAGTTTAATCTACCCCCTGCCTTTGTCTTCAGACATTTCACATCGTCGCCAGCCCTGCCGTTTTCGTGATACTTTTGAAATTTACTCACGGTCCGAACCGGAATTCTGATTGCCCCTATGACTCCCCTCGAAACTCTCAGCCTCGTCCTCGGCGCCGGTTTTGCCTCCGGCCTCAACGTTTACGCCACAGTAGCCACTCTCGGCCTCCTTCAGCGCTTCGGTGTCATCCATCTTCCCGAGCAGCTTCAGGTTCTCGCACACCCGTTCGTCCTCGCCATCGCCGGCGTTCTCTACCTCATGGAATTCCTGGCTGACAAAGTCCCTTACATTGATTCCATCTGGCAGGCCATCCACACTTTTGTTCGCCCTCCCGCCGCGGCCCTGCTCGCCTTCAGTGCCACGGCGGCCGCACCCGAGCCTTGGCGTTGGGCCGCAGCCCTCGTCGCCGGCGGCATCGCGCTCACCTCCCACGGCACAAAAGCCAGCGCCCGCGCCGCCGTCAACATCTCGCCGGAACCGCTCAGCAACTGGGCTTTAAGTTTTGGGGAAGACGTTCTGGCTGTCTGGCTGACCTGGTTTGCCACCGCGCATCCCGCGGTGGCCATCATCGTCGTCGCGCTTCTCTTCGCGATCTCGCTCTACCTGCTCTACCACCTCTTCCACTTCCTCCGCCGCACCATCCGCAAGCTCGCCGAAACCTGAAGTCGCAAGCACAGCAAACAAGAAATCTTGTCATCCTGAGGCTATCCGATAAGGATAGCCGAAGGACCTCAACGTAAGAATCTCGCAACCACTCCCGGCTCCACTGCTCTTACTTCACGTACGTCCCCACCCAATCCAAAAACGTCTTGTACCAAAGCTGCGCGTTCTGCGGCTTCAGCACCCAATGCCCCTCATCCGGGAAAACCATGATCTTCGACGGCACGCCCTGCCGCTGCAACGCGCTGAAAAACTCCAGCGATTGCGTGTACGGCACCCGGTAATCCTTCTCCCCGCAGACCACCAGCGTCGGCGTTTTGTATTTCCCCAGCTCCCCCGCGTAGGTTGATGGCGACCACTTCTTATAATTCTCCGCCGCTCCCCACGGTGTTCCCTGCAAATCGTGCTCCTCGAACCACAGCTCTTCCGTCGCGTACATGGAAACTTTGTCGTACACGCCCGCGTGGCTCACGATGGCCTTAAACCGGTCCGTATGCGTCGCCAGCCAGTCCGCCATGTATCCGCCGTAGGACCCGCCCGCGGCGGCCAGCTTCGTCTTGTCAATGAAAGGATATTTCGCAATCGCCGCGTCGATCCCTTTCATCACGTCCGTATAAGCCCGCCCGCCCCAGTCATTTGTGATCTCGTCCGTGAATTTCTGGCCGTATCCCGTCGAGCCGCGCCGGTTGATCATCAGCGTCACATATCCCGCCGCCGAAAAAACCTCCGCGTTCCACCGGTAGCCCCACGCATCCGACCACATCGTCTGCGGCCCGCCGTGCAGCAGCACCAGCATCGGGTATTTCTTCCCCGCGGCGAATTGCGGCGGCTTCACCAGCATCGCCTCCACCTTGGTTCCCTCTGCGCCTTCAAACCAGAATTTCTCCGGCGCATTCATCTCCAGCGCCGCCAGAGCTGTGTCATTCTGGTGCGTTAACTGCTTCAGCCCGCTGCCGTCTCCCGCCGCAACAAACAATTCCCCCGGCATCGTCAGGCTGGTCTGCTCCGTCAACAGAGTCTTCCCGTCCGCGCTGAACGAATACGCGCTGTTGTATCCATCCACCACTTTCTTCGGCGTGGCTCCTGCGCGCGCCTCCATCGCATAGACGGGCTGCAGTGTTTCGTTCTCCGCCAGAAAATAAATTGTCTTGCTATCCGGCGACCAGGACAGATTCGTCGCGCTCCGGTCAAAACCATCGGAAATGCTTTCCGACTTTCCGCTCTTCCGGTCGTACAACATCACTCGCCAGCGATCCGCCTCGTATCCCGCCGTCAATTGCGCGTGATAAGCAATGTGCTGTCCGTCCGGCGAATACACGGGATTCCCATCAAACCCGGGATTCGTCGTGATCTTTTTCGGCTCCCCGCCCGCTGTCGGCACCAGGAACAGTTCGCCATTCGTGCTGATCGCTTCCACTTTGTCAGGCACGGCGGTATAGCAAATCTCTTTCCCGTCCGGCGAAAACGCGACGTCATTCACCTCGCCCCGCTCGTCCGGAGGAATGTCGTAATCCGCACC
>DASSGJ010000346.1:0-12419 GCA_035693545.1 Candidatus Acidiferrum sp. | reverse complement strand
GTGACCAATCCCCGGCGATGTGCATCCGCGATGCCGCGATTGATACCTTCCGTCCAGCCCAGATCGTCGGCATTTACGATTAGATTCTTCAACTTACGCCCATCCCTGTCCTTTCGGACAGCTACTCTTTCGTATTACTCGCCATATTCGTACCATTGACCGTCTTTCTCTCTAACTCTAGCATGACCATCAAGAGGCAAAATGACGGTCAAACTCCGTGAATTGAAAGAAGCAGGTGTACGCTACAGCGATAAACGCCGCGGGCGGCGCATGAATTCGCGCGTGCCCATTCGCCTGGAATGGGAAGCCGAAGGCGCGAAGCGCAAGACCGTTGACGCCATCACACGCACCGTGAATCCCTACGGCTGCCTGGTATTTTTGCCAGAGACACTCGAAGTGGAACAGCGCCTGGCGCTGACCAATCTGGCCACCCAAACCAGTAACGCCGCCGTGATCGTCTGGAAGGGCAATCAGCAACCCGAGGGCTGGGAATACGGCATTGAGTTGGTAGCACCTGATATGGAGTTCTGGGGGATCGAGCTTTGACGCCACCGCAGAAATTGAACGCCGCACCGCCGGCCCCCCACGCTCACAATGTCAAGCGCGGCGCGGCTGTTGCCCGTCCGCAGACCGCAGAAGAACGCCGTCGCGCGCAACGCGTCCTGCTGAAGATGCCCGTGATCATTCACATCCCGGGAAAGGCCCACCCGCTGCATGGCTTTACGCACACCGTCAGCGCCAGTGGCGCCATGATCGTCCTGCCGGAAGGCATTCCCATGGGAACCAAGCTGTCCGTTGAGAATCCCAAGACTCAAAAGAAAGTGGAAGCCCACGTGGTGCGCCCGCCGCAACTGAACGCCGAGGGGTCGCTGGTGCCCGTCGAGTTCACCACGCCTTCCCCGCAATTCTGGAACATCTTCTTCCCACCCAACGCCCAGAATTGAGACGGCGTGGGTCCGCACGAAATTTAAGCGGAAACAAAATTCGACTCGAAAAGGAAAAGGCGCTCCGCAACGCGGAGCGCCTTTCTTCTATTGTGGAATTGGCTATTGAACGGTGATGTTGGTCGATCCGGACGAGGCCGCGTAATTGGTATCGCCCACGTAGCTCGCTTTGATCGTTATTGTGTGCCCGCCACCACCGCCACCGCCTCCGCAGCCCGCAATCGTTACGGCAAGCAGCGCAAACGCCACGAAGCCCGCGTAGGCATAAGTACGCCTCCGCTTTTCCGGCATCCAGCGCCAGCCGAGAGCGAAGAGCACAATGCTCAGCAAGGCAAATAAGGAGGGAAGCAGGGGAAGTGTGGGCCGCGGACCAGTGACCGGCGGTGGGAACAGTGCCGAAATCGTTGTGGTCAATATCGCCGTGCAGGACGCGCCGACATTCGCATTCGCGCTTGCAGGGGTGCAGGTTGCCGGCGAACCAAGGTTCGTAGCGCCGTTCTGGAATTGAACTGTGCCGGTGGGGCCTTGGGTGGAGTTACTGCTCGAACCCACGACCGCGGTCAAAGTCACAGAAGATCCGGAAGTAATCACTCCCAGGCTGCTTGCAACGAGAGTGGTTGTGGGCGCTGGAGTAATGGTCACACTCAGCGTGTTGCTGGTGCTGCTCTGGTAGTTTGTGTCGCCGGTCGTAAACGTCGCCACGATGCTATGCGTGCCGCCGGCAAGTTGGATGAGTCCGTCCTCCACAAAGCCCTGATTGCTCACCTTCGAGGTATTCGAAACATTGAACGCTGGTCCAGCCGGGAAATCGTTCAACGGATTTGCGCCATCTTTCAGGGCAATCGTACCTTTGGGGCAGGGAAGAGCGGGAGTGGTCGTTCCGGAGTAGACGAAACCGCACGTACTGCTGCTCCCCGACTTGGTCACGGAAATATTGAGAGCATAGGGAGAACCGTACGGAACCGATTGCGAGGACGTGCTCGGCGTTGAGGGTACGTTGTTGGCGTTGAAGGTCACAAAGCCAACTGTCGTCGCGCTGGTGAAGTTGGCGCCCGCCACGGTAACCGGCATCGCCACCGGCGAAGAAGTGCTCATCCCATGCGTGGAGTCGCCTTCGTAAGTCGCCGAAACAAATGCCGTCCCGGGAGGCAGTAGATTTGTGGTCACACTTTTCGTTCCGCCGGACAGTGTATATGGGCCGAACGAGGCAAGAATCGTCGTCTGGTCGCTCGCCAAGGCGTTCAGGGAGACATCTCCTGTTACGCCTGCGGGAGTTACCGTTACGGTCGCGGAGAAGTTGGAGCCGGAGGGAGTTCCTCCGGTTGGATTGGTGACGGTGGTCGTTGTTCCCGTCCGGACAAATGTGCTCCACTTGGCAAGTAGATTTGTTACGTTGACCGATCCGAGCCCCGTCGCCAGGTCGTATTGCGGCCCTGCGCCATAAGCCACACTGTTATTTGCCACCGTAACACCGAAGGTAGCGCCCGCGCCCTGGCACCACGCGGTATTGCCATCTACATTGCTGGTGCTGCCTTTCACGCACGCAACGCCGATATTGCCTTTGGTGACGTCGTTGAATATGCAAAGGCTGTTTGGAGTGGCGGGCAGGGAAGAATTGCACGCATTACTCGTATAATTCGTATCGTTTTTAGCGAGGAAGTACAGCCCAAAATTCACGTTGCCCTGGCGTTTCCCGCCGGATGCCTGATTCAACAACGCTACAATGGCGCCGAATGGCGGCGTGGAAGCCGAAGTGCCGCCCACCAAACTGAAGTCTGTGAACGGACTGCTCAAGCTGCACGAAGCGCCATTCTGATTATTGGGATCATCCGCTTCGCAGATGATCAAAGCCACGCCATTTCCCCCGTTGCTCGCGAAGAGCGACACATCAGGAATGGTGCGCACTGTGGGGTACAGGCTGGTGTGAAAACCCGCCTGGTATGCGGGGATCGGGTAGCCCTTGCTGCAATTGCTGCCGGAGAAGATGGCGCAATTGCTCGGCCCGCCTCCTGCCGCCGAGAGGTCGCCGGCGTTTGGATCCACGTTGTTGCATGCCGCTGGGTAATTGAACGCGCAGAGCGAATCGTCCCACGTGGTTTCCGGAATGTACATCAACGCTGAGGCAAAGGTGGGGCCGTTCGTCGCGCTCCAATACTGGTTCGGAGGCGTCACTGGCTGGGCGGTGGGGTCAAAATCGGTGCCGCCAACGGCCACGTTAAACGGCGTCGAAGCGATCCCGCTCACAGCCGTCCCGTCAACCGCGGCATTCGGGCTGACTCCGCTCGGGTCGGGATCGCATCCAGCCGATCCGCTGTCCCCCGAGGATACGACCACCGTGATTCCCTGCGCGGCCGCCTGTTCCCACAAAGCGTTGTAAAACAGGTTGCCCGCCGAACCCAAGCTAGGTTCGCAGGATCCGTAGCTCTCGCTGATGACGGACGCCAGGTTGTTGTCCACCGCATAAAGCGCGGAAAGATCGATTCCCGCCGTGATTTGGGTAGGATTCGTCTGCGTGGTGGACGAAGTCACCAGCAAAATGGTGGCGTTCGGCGCCACCGCCCCTGCCCACTCCACGTCCAAATCCGATTCGGTTTCGTCGCCAAACACAAGCCCGGGGTCGGGGCCATTTACAATAATGTTGTTGGCCTGGGTAAAATTCGCCGGCAGGCCGAATAGGTTCCGGAAGTCAATTACGTCCTGCGCATTTATGTTGGATTGGCCAATGACGGCGATAGTCTGCCCGGCCCCGGTAGCGCCCGCGGGGATATTGTAGATCTTGGCGAAGTCCGCCGGTGCCATCGCGAAATTGGCCGGGTTGCTCGTAGTGAAAGGTGGGTTACCGAAGGTAAAAAGCGGCCTGATCTCACCTGTATCCCGCTGCCAGCGATAGACTCCCTTGTTGTGCAGGTGCGCTTTCCTCGGAAAAGTGTTCAGCGCGGCAACGCCCCTGACCACAGGCGCCAGCGCCGCCGGAATCGCCGGCTCGCTCACGTTGGCGATGCGCTCGTCGCCGTTCACCGAAAACTTGTGAATCTCGGTATGAAATGCGTTGCGTACCTGCGCCACGGTTCCGTTGAATTCAATTGAGGTGCGTCCCGCCGCGACCTTGGCCACCTGGAATCCCTGCCGCGTCAGCCAGTCGGTTACCGCCTGCACGTCCGCGTCGGACGGGCCGAACTGTTTGCCGAACTGTTCCGGCGTCAGCCACGCGTGATAACTCGCCGACCCCTTGGTTTGCTGCGCGTCCATCAATTGCTGAAGCGCCGTTTCCTGCTCGGCGCTGCGTTGCAGAGTCAGCAGCATCCGCGTCATCGGCTGCGAATCGGCAACCGCGCCGCGGTCAAACTCCGGCCGCGCCATGGGATGCACATTTCCTTTCAACGAAACGGTGCGGGATTCATCTACTTCCGCAGTTACGCGCGAGGGCACAGGGTGGGTCTGCGCCTGAACGGCTGGGGCTGCAAAAAGAGCGAGGGAAAACGCTGCAAGAACTACACCCATCGCGGTCGTTCTGATCTTCATGGTTTGCATAGGCTCCTGAGTATGGACACTTCCGGATCAACCACTGCCACTTGGCAGGAATCGCGGGCTCCCAGCCCCCACGCGAGGAACACGGTTCTTGCCTTCCTTCAGATGCAAATTCAAAGTCTTGGGTTTACCAATACTCCTTCACTATGACGCGCCTGAACGCCGCTTCGGTGTAACAAATTTGCATTAATTTGTACTTACATCTACCGCCACTAAGTCTACCCTATCCGCACAAGCCTCAGTCCGATTTAACTGACCATAAACCCGTGCCCGCCGGAAAAGTTGCGCTCGCAATCCCCCATCCACACGCTACTCGGTGTACAATTCGTTGCACTCTCTTGGGGTCACGCGAGCCCGCTGGATTCCTTCCTTTGATTCCGCACTCGCCTGAGCCATCGCGCACCGGAAAGGATTCCATGTCTCCTCGCAAGCTCTTTGCCCTGCTGTGTCTCTGCTTCGCCCTCAGCTTCGCCGCCAGTTCCAACGCCCAAACCAAGCTCCTCCGCTTTCCCGATGTCCACGGCGACAAAGTTGCGTTTACCTACGCCGGCGATCTTTGGCTTGCTTCCAGTTCCGGCGGCCTGGCCACTCGCCTGACCGCTCATCCTGGCATCGAAGTCTTCGCCAAGTTCTCCCCCGACGGCAAATGGATCGCATTCACCGGCCAGTACGACGGCGACGAGCAGGTCTACGTCATCCCCGTGACCGGTGGCGTTCCGAAGCAATTGACGTTCTACCCCGCGCGCGGGCCGCTCACTCCTCGCTGGGGCTACGACAATCAGGTCTATGGCTGGACTCCCGACGGCAAATCGGTGGTGTTCCGCTCGTTGCGCGAGCATTTCGACCTCGGCGACAACCGCCTGTACACCGTCTCGATCGATGGCGGCCTGCCGCAGGCTCTCCCCATGCCCAAGTCTGGCGCCGGCGATCTCTCTCCCGACGGCTCCCAGATTGTGTACTCTCCGCTCTTCCGTGATTTCCGCACCTGGAAGCGGTATTCCGGCGGATGGGCCCAGCAACTCTACATTTTCGATCTGAAATCCCACGCAGCGGAAAAAATCACCGACGACCCGCGCGCGCACCGCGACCCCATGTGGGTCGGCGGAAAAATCTTCTACTCCTCGGACAAGGACGACACGCTCAATCTTTATGCCTACGACGTAAAAACGAAAAAGACCGACCAGCTTACGCACAGCACCAAGTGGGATGTCCGCTGGCCCAGCACCGATCACAAAAGCCAGATCGTTTATGAATCCGGCGGCGAACTGAATCTCTACGACATCGCGACCGGCCA
Source organism: Candidatus Acidiferrum sp. (assembly GCA_035693545.1). Classification (GTDB taxonomy): domain Bacteria; phylum Acidobacteriota; class Terriglobia; order Acidiferrales; family UBA7541; genus Acidiferrum. The sequence continues at coordinate 6,653 of DASSGJ010000346.1, read as the reverse complement.
GTCGAAGGCAATTTCCATCACCGTTCCGACCGACGCCCTCGCCATGCGGCCCTCGCAAGTTTCCGCGGCGCACAACATCGAAGCCTTTGGCTTGAGCCCCAAGGGTGAACGCGCCCTGTTCGTCGCCCGCGGCGACGTTTTCACCGCGCCAATCGAGAAGGGCCCGACGCGCAATCTCACCGATACCTCGAACGCGCACGAAAAAGCTGCCGAATGGTCGCCCGACGGCTCCAAAATTCTTTTCATTTCCGATGCCGACGGCGAGGAAGAGCTTTACACCTTCAACCAGGACGGCTCCGGCAAGCCGGAAGAGCTTACCCACGGCTTTCATGCGATGCTCTACCAGCCCCTGTGGGCGCCCGACGGCAAGCGCATCGCTTTCAGCGACGCGAAGAATAAGCTTTATGTCCTGACGCTCGACGACAAGAAAGTCGTCACCGTCGCCGAGAATCCCCGCGACCGTGTCCACGATTACTCCTGGTCCGCCGATGGCGGCCATCTTGCCTATTGCCTCGACAATTCCAACAATTTCAGTTCGCTCTATATCTGGAGCGCGGCGGACGGCCAAAGCCACCGGGTGACCGACGATTTCTTCAACCTCGGCGCCCCTGCCTGGGATCCCGAAGGCAACTATCTTTATTTCATCAGCACGCGCACGTTCTATCCGCAACTCAGTTTTATCGAGTTCAATTACGCCACCAACCGCGGAAATTCCCTCTATGCCCTGGCCTTGCGCAAGGACACCAAAAATCCCTTCCCGCCGGAAAGCGATGAAGTTACCGTGACCAAGGAAGGCGATGCCGGCTCCGACAAGGCCAAGGATGCCGACAAAGAAAAGAAGGAAGAAAAGAAAGACGCGAAGAAGGACGAAAAGAAAGAAGAGAAAAAGCCCGAGAAAAAGAAGGAGTACATCAAGATCGATTTTGACGGCCTCGCCGACCGCGTCACCCGCGTGCCCGTGGACGCGGAGAATTTCTTCCGCGTCGTCGCGACGAAAGACCATCTCCTCTATTCCCGCGATGGGGCTCCCTTTTATGGGCGCGAGTCCTATCCGGACACCGACCTGATTATCTTTTCGTTCAAAGACCGCAAGGAAACCACGCTGGCCGAAAAGATTCAGGGATTCGACGTTTCAGCCGATGGCAGCAAGGTCATTGTCCGCGAAGAATCCGGCTTCAAGCTGTTCGACGCCAAGCCGGAAGGGAAGAACAACCCCAAAAACATTTCCACCGCGAACCTCATGGTGGACCGCGTGCCCCACGAAGAGTGGGTCGAAATGTACAACGAAGTCGGCCGCCGCTACCGGGATTTCTTCTACGTGGAAAACATGCACGGCTACGACTGGAACGGCTTGCTGGCGCAATACCGCCCGCTGGTGGATTTCGTCGCCCACCGCTCCGACCTGAATTACGTTCTCGGTGAACTTGTCGCCGAACTCAGCGTCTCCCACGCCTATCTCCAGGGCGGCGACATTGATATGCCCAAGCGGCCCCAGGTCGCGCTTCCTGGCGCTCGCATCGAACTCGATGCCGCCGCCGGCCGTTACCGCATCGCGAAAATCTTCCGCGGCCAGAATCAGGAAGAGATTTACCGCTCGCCGCTCGCCGAAGTCGGCGTGGATGCAAAAGAAGGCGACTACATCCTGGCGATTGACGGCCAGGAACTGACGCCGAAAGACAATCCGTATCAATTCCTGCGCAACAAGGCCAATCGCCCCGTGCAGTGGACCATCAATTCCAAACCCACTCTCGAGGGCTCGCGCAAAATCACCTACCGGCCCATTACCAGCGAGACCAATCTCATTTATCTCGAATGGGTCACTCACAATCGCGAAGCGGTCAGCAAAGCCACCGGCGGTAAAGTCGGCTATATCCACATTCCTGATATGGGCGAAGAAGGTATCCGCGAATTCATCAAGAACTACTATCCGCAAATCCGCAAGCAGGCCTTGATCGTGGACGTGCGCGGAAATGGCGGCGGCAACATCTCGCCGATGCTCATTGAGCGCCTTCACCGCGAACTTCTCGGTGTCGAGTACGATCGCATTGACAAGGAAACCGAGACGTACCCGGACGCCGTTTTCTACGGCCCGAAGGTTTGCCTGATTAACGAAACATCCGCGTCCGACGGCGACATTTTCCCGTACATGTTCCGCCAGGCCGGGATGGGTCCTCTGATTGGCAAGCGTACTTGGGGAGGCGTCGTAGGAATTAGCGGACGTGGGCCCCTGCTCGACGGCGGACAGGTTTTCGTGCCCGAAGCCGCCACGGGTTCTGTCGCCGGCCAGTACGTCATCGAGGGCCACGGCGTTGATCCGGACATCGTCGTCGAAAATGACGCAGCGTCGGTGATTGATGGCCGCGACCCCCAACTCGAACGCGGCATCGCCGAAATCATGAAAGCGCTGCAAGCCAATCCCAAGACGCTTCCATCTCGTCCACCCGACCCGGTGAAAACTCCAAAGCACTAATTGCCAAACAGGTGAGCGTAGTCTCTTGTGTATCGCCCAAAGCAAAAAGTTGTCATCCTGAGGGCATCCGACAAGGATGCCCGAAGGACCTCAACTTAAGGTTTCCCCATCGAATTTAAGTGGGTAAATCTGATTGTAGGCGGGATCGCCCGCTAAACATTCCCGCCCGAAATAATAATGCCAATCCGCGCCGGTGGTTTTCCCTTGCGCACCCTTTGATTCAACCCCGGCACTCCTCCCGCCCGCAGCAAAGGCGCCAGCGCCACCGCGCTGGAGGGCTCAATCACCAGTTTCATCCGCTGCCCGACCAGTTGCATCGTCTCCACAATCTCTTTTTCGCCCACCAGCAGAATGCCCGCAACCTGCTTCCGCAAAATCGCAAACGTCCGCGCCGCCAGCGAAGCCCGCAGTCCGTCCGCGATCGTATCGCTCGATTCCATCGTCTGGAGCGTCCCGGTCTTCAGCGAACGGTACGCGTCATCGGCAAGCTCCGGCTCGCATCCATAAACTCGAATCTCCGGATTCAAGCCATGCGTGCCGAGGCATGTGCCGCTCAGCAGTCCGCCGCCGCTCACCGGCGCCAGCACGGCATCGAGGTCCGGAATCTCCTCCAACAACTCTTTCGCCGCCGTCGCTTGCCCTGCAATAATCCGGTCGTCGTCATACGGATGAATCATCACCGCGCCGGTTTCCGCTTGAATGCGCTTGGCCGTCTCCGAGCGTGCCGAAACCTTCGGCTCACAGAACGTGATCTTCCCGCCGTATGATTCCACCGCCCGGCATTTCACTGCCGGAGCATTCTTCGGCATCACAATCCACGCCGGAACTCCCCGCAAAGCCGCCGCCCGTGCGACCGCCGCTGCGTGGTTCCCGCTAGAATGCGTCACCACTCCGTGAGCAGCTTCTTCGTCGCTCAGCGAAAAAATTGCATTGGTTGCCCCGCGTATCTTGAACGACCCGGTCTTCTGCAGGTTTTCACACTTGAAAAAAAGCTGCGCGCCGCTCAGCGCGTTCAGCGACTCGCTGGTCAGCACCGGCGTCCGGTGAATCCGCGGCCGGATCCGTTCATGCGCCTCCTCGATCGTCTTCCACTCGATCGAAGTCCCCGAAAGGTCCGGGCTAAGATTGGTGCTAGCCATACACCAAGTGTAGTGCAAATCGTCCCCAGCGAAACAACCCCGCCGCGAGAAGGTAGCCCCCCTTGGAGTGCGGGAGCCCTGCTCCCGCTTTTGCGGTTTAGGCCGATCCTCCCAAACCCAATCCAAGCAATAACTTGCAACCATGGACCAGGCGCGTACCACCCATCCGTACCGCGAATACCCCCTTGACCCTTAACCCACGGGTGATACTCTTAAGTTTCAGAGACTTGCGTGGGCGCGTGCCTCTCCCCGCTGCGCGCGCAAATAACGACATGGCTTCTTCTGAACGCCGACACCTCGAGCGTTACCGCCTGCGCATCCCCCTGCGCTTCCGCCCCATCAATCTGGCCGGCGACAAAAGCGAACACTTCACCGAAGCTCTGAACGTTTCCCGCGGCGGATTTTTCTTCGTGACCTCGGCCCCGCTTCAGGTGGGGATGCCCATCGAAGCCACCATCCGCATGCCTGCCGAAGTCACCGGCGGAAAAGCCGATGAAACGCACTGCAAGGCGAGGGTAGTTCACGCAAAGGCCGATTCCTACAGCGACGGCCGCATGGGTTTCGGCGCCGAAATCGAAGCCTACATCGAATCCGAAAAGCCCAAAACCCCCGGCCCCGAGCTAGTCAAGCCACCCGCCCCCAAGAAAGCCTGATAATTTTCGTCCGTCCCCATGTTTCCCCCGGGAGCGAGATTCGACAATGGAACGAGTAAGATTGTCACTGTGCCGGAAGGAGGCAAAGCAAAGCCGTGATTGACCTGATTCTCCGCGACTCCAAGTTGCATCCTAGCGCATTTATTTGGAGAGGGCCTCTCTCGCTCTCTTCGGTAGAAGACTGGGAACGCGCACGGTCACTTTCTGTCCCACGAGACTTGAAGCAACTCTGGTGTCTCATGGGTGGAGGAGATCTTTTCGACGATTCTGATGCAATACTCCAGCCTTTTGGTTCCGAAGAATACGATCTTATTGAACCTGCATCGTCGGTTTTTTGGAACAAGGGGCTTAGCCGCGACTATTACGTTTTTCACAAAGGCATAGTGGACTCAGTTTTCCGGAGATCAGACGGGGCAATTTTCACTTTGGCACCATCGGGCCTTAGCCAAGTCTCTCAATATATTGATCTCGATGAGTGGTATCTGAAAACCGTACGCTCTGTTTATGCGGAACAATACGGTCTAGAGGCATTTGTCTAGAAAAGCTAGGGACAGGCGGGACCTTCGGTTCAAATTTCGGAGTAAATTTTAGACTAATTCCCGAGGGTGACGCCCCCCAACGCACTATAAACTTTGAGGTGGCCCTGTTCGTTCTTACTTCTTCACTCCCTCGACCGTAATCGTCGTTTTTGCCGCGCCCACATTGTCGAAGCGATCGTAAGCCCGCACCGCGATCGTGTGTTCGCCCGGCGTCAGTCCGCGCACGGCGAAACTGTAATTCTCCGTTCTGCTGTCGCTGATCCCTTTTACCGGCGCCAGCAAAATCCATTCGCCGCCGTCCACGCTGTATTGCGCCTTCTCAATTCCGCTGGTCGCATCCGTTGCGGTGAACTGAAAATCATACGAAACGCCCAACAAGCGATCGGCGCTCATCCCCGCCGCGGTGGCCTCCAGTTTCTGAATCACCGGCGGCGTGTTGTCAATCTCGAATCGTTCGCTTTCCCGCTCGGTTTTCAGAGTCACGTCCGGCGGGTTCGAAGCCGAATCGGTCGCGACAACTTTCAGGTAGTACGCTCCGTCCGGCATCGCGGTCGCGTCCCAGGAATAAAATTTCTGGTCCAGGTTATCTTTCAGCAGCAGCCAGTCGCGCTGATTCTCTCCTCGGAAATAGACCGCATAGCGCAGCTCGTCGTCGTTGTCGTCATGCGCCGACCACAACACCGACGCATATCCCTTTTGATAGACGCCCTGCGGCGGCTGATCAAATTTTGTGGTCGTCGTGGTAATCACTGTGCCCGATGGGTTCGCCGCCGCGGGCTGCTTCAGATTCACGCTGGCTGGCTGCGCCGTAATCACCGTCTGCATCTGCGTCCGCGTGCCGGGTTCCTGCAGCGCAATGCCATCAATCACCGGCGCCACATTTTTCGGCAGATATGCCGCGCTCACCCAATCGATCCCGTCGCCCGGCCGCCCGTCGTGAATCACTGCTTTCCACTGCAGAAAACGAGCCGCCGGCGCTTCAATCTGCGCACCCGGAGTTGCATACGGGCCGAACCACCGCGACCACTCTTTTCCCGGATCCTCCGTGTTTCCGCTACGCACGAAAAATTCCAGCCGCGGCTCCTTGCTGTTCTTCGCCGCAGCGTTCATCCCCGGCGGACCCCACCACTCGATGTGTCCCCACTGCGAAAACAGCTTCGCGTCAAACGATTGCGACTCAAACGTCCCTTCCGCTTCGTACTCCGGTCCCAGCGAAAACACTTTCCCCGGATTCGCCGTGCACAGATACACCTTTCCGCCGCTCGTTCGCGAAATCCCCGTGATCTGCGACGATCCCGATTTCGCTAACTGCGCATAAACGCCGCGCCCGTCAATCACCAACAGCGCGCCGCTGTTTCCCGTTCCGGCAAGCAACCGCCCATCCGAATTCAGTCCCAACGCATACACAATCTCGTCCCGCGAACTCCAGATCTCCTCCGGCGCTCCATCTCCGGCAATCCGGTAAATGCTGCTCGAAATTGCCTGTGGAAACGCCAGAAACGGCACGCCGCCCTGCATCACCCCGGGAGTCACATTCGTAATTGTGGTCGTGCCTTGCGCCGTCGTGATTACCGCCGATGGAGCCGGCTGCCCTGGCCGGGTTTTGTCTCCAATTGCCGCCACATACAACGAGCCATCCGCCCCCACCGCAATCGAAGTCACTTCGCGCTTCGCCGTTTCATAAATCACAAACCCGTCGGCTACGCTGTCTTCGGCGGTTTTCTTCTTTGCCGTTCGCTCGGCGCTGCGCGTAATCCGCAAAATCCTGCCGTTCGGCTCGGTTCCCGCCAGCAAATTGCCCTTGCTGTCGAAGCCGAGCACTTTGATATGGGCTTCGTCGCTCGCGTAGAAC
>DASSGJ010000345.1:0-2723 GCA_035693545.1 Candidatus Acidiferrum sp. | reverse complement strand
CGCGAACTGCACTTCCGCCGGATGATGGCGTATCCGCCGTTCACTTCGCTGGCCAACGTGGTCGTCCGCGATACAAACCTGGAAAATGCGATTCGCTGGTCCCGCCGGCTTTCGGAATATTTTTCGCCTTCGGATGGCAAGGGCATCCGAATTCTGGGGCCGGCGTCCGCGCCGCTCGCGCGCCTCAAAAAAGAGCACCGCTTTCAATTTCTGCTGAAATCCCCGAAACGCTCGGTCATTACGAAATTGCTTGCCGGCGCTCTCTCCTTTTGCGATTCGAATGAGATCCCTCAGACCGCCGTCCTCGTGGATATGGACCCGCTGTCCCTTCTTTAGCGCCCTCGCCTAATTCGGCAATTTCAACGCTCCGCGGGAGCCGCATGTGACCCTGGTCATTCGAATGGCCTTCCAAAAACAACGTTTTTATCGGGCTTTTTTCGACAATGTCGGCGCGCCGACATGAAACCGCCCACCCACCCTTCTCCGAATTGGTTATGGAGCGGCCTTTCGGCGCGAGCCAAAATGGCCTTGCGATACGAATCACAGGCGGGCGACACGCAACAGGCAGCGCCGATACAATCCGAGGGTCTGGAGAAATAGTGCCCGGAATTGAGGACCATCATGGAACAAAACCTGCCGCAGACCATCGCACTTCTTGCTCGCACCCCCGCGACTCTCAATGCTTTCTTGCGCGAACTGCCGGACTCGTTGACCCGCCAGAATGAAGGGGGCGACACGTGGACCGCCTACGACATCGTCGGCCACCTCGTTTACGCCGAGCGCACCGATTGGATGCCGCGGGTGAAAATGATCCTGGAGTTTGGCGAGACCCGCGCGTTTGAGAAATTTGACCGCCTGGGACAGGTAAAAGAAAGCCAAGGCAAATCGCTCGCGCAATTGCTGGATGAATTTGTTCGCGTCCGCGCGGAGAACTTGAGCGAATTGCGTGCGTTGAATCTACAGAACCCAGACCTCAACCGGCGCGGCCAGCATCCCTCACTGGGCGCTGTCACACTGTCCCAGTTGCTGGCAACCTGGGCCGCGCACGACTTAACCCATCTCCATCAGCTTTCAAGAATTATGGCCCACCAGTACCGCGAAGCAGTCGGCCCATGGAGCGCCTACTTGGGCGTGCTGCAGTGCGCCGGCCACAGCTCTTCTTGAGGAATCAGCGCGATTCGCGGCGGCTCCAGAAAAAATAGCCGGGCAAGCCGAGAAGCATCAGGGCGATCGCAACGAGGAGATACATGAACTCGTGCGGGTCTTTCACCGCGGCGTAGATTGCATTCCCCACGATGGCCAGTGCAGCGAATACGAAGAGAAGCGGTGTGAAGGGATAGCCGGGCACTCGATAGGGGATTGTTTTTCCGGCGTTTGCCCGCCGAATTGGAAAGATACTTGCCGCGCCGAGTCCGTAAAAAATCCAGCCTATAAACACCACACCGCCCGTCAGTTTTGCGAACCCGGCGGCCGAAGCAAGCACGCAGGACCACGCGCCCAACGCAAGGATTGCCACAGCGGGAGTTCCGAACCGCGGATCCACTTCCCCGAGTTTCTTGAAAAACAGGTTGTCGTTGGCCATGGCGAAAAAGACGCGAGGAGCGGTGAGCACGACGCTGTTGGTGGAACTGAAAGTGGAAATCAGAATCATCGCCGCAACCAGCTTTCCAGCCCAGGGGCCGAGAACGGCCCGTGCTGCGGTGGCGGCAATCGCGTCGCTGGCCGCGGCCTGCGCTGGCCCCAACGCCACCAGATAAGCCACTACCGCGAAAAGGTATAAGCCGACCAGAATCAAAGAGCCGAGAAGAAAAGCCCGCGGAAAACACCGCTGCGGCTCGAGCACCTCGCCCGCGCTGTAGGTTCCAAACTGCCAGCCTTCATACGCCCAAAGCACCGTGATCATGGCAAAGCCGATGCCGGAGAAAAGCGCGTACCCACTTTGCGAAGTTCCAAGCGCAGCCGGAATCTCGGCCGTGTGCGTCCCTCTCGCAAGGCCCAGGACCAGCAGCACGCTGCCTAGAATGACGATGAGCCCGACCTTGATCACCGTGCTGACATTTTGCACATTGGCGCTTTTTCGCGTACCCCAAACATTCACCGCCGTGACCACCGCAATCATCAGAATCGTGACCAGGGAAGCGACCGGCGCGGAAAACGGAATGATCTCCTGCAAGTAAGTGGTGAACGCGTGTGCCAGCGCGGCAATCGTTGCACTCGCAATCACCAGAAACAGACACCAGCCATATAAGAACGCCGGCAGGCGGCCGAAGCCGTCGCGGATGTAGCAGTACAGTCCGCCCGCCTCCGGGTTGCTCGCGGCAAGTTCCGCATAGGTAAGTGCACCCAGGAGCGACAGGATACCGCCAGACACCCACACCAGCAGCGACCATCCAACCGACCCGCCGACTTGCCGTTGGATCAATCCAGGCGTAAGAAAGATTCCCGAGCCGATTACCGAGCCGATGAAAAGGAAAAGCAAGTCCCGCTCGCGCAAACTGCGGGTTAGTTCTTTCTTGGTTGTGGTGGGCATCCCCGCCACTTTACAGCAATCTTTCCACGGGATAGGGCATAAAGCAGAGGATGAATACCGCGAACGACACCACCGCGGCGAACCGGCGGTTGGGATCGAGCGGAGTGGGATCGTAAATCGGCGCCATGCGGACAAACTGCAGCCCGAAGAGCATCAGCGCCCAGATCCACCAGCCCTGCCACTGAAAATATCC
>DASSGJ010000344.1:0-4244 GCA_035693545.1 Candidatus Acidiferrum sp. | reverse complement strand
CACGAAACCCAAACCTACCACTACGCACTCAACTTCTCTTTCTTCTTGATCTCCGCGGCCATCTTCTCCATCTCCGCGTGAATCAACCCGTTGGTCGCCAGGATCGTCTTTCCGCCCAAAACATACGGCTTCCCATCCAGGTCGCTAATCTTTCCGCCGGCCTCTTCCACAATCACCACTCCGGCCGCCGTATCCCATGGCTTCAACCCAAACTCCCAAAAGCCGTCAAATCGCCCGGCCGCCACATACGCCAGATCCAAAGCCGCAGATCCGTCGCGCCTCACACCGTGCGAGCACAACGTGAAATCCCAGTAGTAATGAATATTCGGATGCGCATGCCTCTTATGGTTTGGAAATCCCGTGCACAACAAACTGCCCCGCAGCGCCGGTATCTTCGAGCACTGCATCCGCTTCCCGTTGAAAAACGCGCCTTCTCCCCGCGCCGCCGAGAACATCTCTTCCGCCATCGGATTGTAAATCACGCCCAGCAGCAACTCGTCACCCTTCGCCAAGGCCATGGAAACGCAGAAACAAGGATAGCCGTGCGCAAAATTCGTTGTCCCATCCAGCGGATCCACATGCCACTTGTATTCCGACCCGGTCTCTTTCCCTGTTCCCTCTTCCGCCGCTACCGCATGCCCCGGGAAATATTTCTGCAAGCGGCCAACAATCACCGCTTCCGACCGCTTGTCCGCCTGCGTCACCAGGTCGTAATCGCCCTTATACGAAATATCCGGCGGTCGCTGCGCCTCTTCCCGCAGCACCGCGCCCGCCTCCCGTGCAATCTCCACCGCCGCTTCCAAATATTCAATCGCCATCGATTCTCACAATGTGGATTCCGAATTCGCTCTGACCGATTACTGATTACCGATTACTGATTGCAGTTTCCGATTCACCAGTCACCAGTCACTATTCACCAGTCACTGCGTCACCAAATACGCCGTCCGATGCCGCGCCGCATAACCCGGCAGCATCTTCACCTCAATCTTACGATACGTATTCGCCTGCCCCCGCGGATTCGGGTAATACGCCAGCCGGTATTGAGTCCTCAGCTCGGCGTCAATTCGGTCAAAAATAATCGGCAATTCCTGCGGCGAATCCGGAAAAAACATCGCTCCGCCGGTCGTCTCCGTGATGGTCTGTAGCGCGTGCTCACCCGCCGTATTCCGCCCATTCTCGCTTTTCATCGTCCGGACCAGAATCGTGTACAGCAACACTTCGCCGCGCAGCGCCGCTCGCCGCGCCGCCTCAAAATCCGTATGGCTGGTAGTCTCGCCGCCGTCCGTCACCAGGATGATCACCCGCCGCCGCTCCCCGCCCCGCTTCTCCAGAGCCTGCGAGCCCAGCAGCAGCGCATCATAAATCGAAGTGCCCGCGCCATCGGGTATCCTCGCCACCGCATCGGTAAGCGTCTGCACTCTTTCCGTGAACGTCGTCCGCTGTGTCACCGTCTCATCAAAGGAAAACACCGACATCCGGTCATCTGGCCGCAACACCTGCCGGATAAACCGCGAGGCCGCATCGCGCTCGTACTGGAAATCAATGTGCGCGCTCATGCTCGCGTCAATCATCAAGGCCAGGTCCAGTGGCAACTTCGTCTCCGGCTCGAAAAATTCAACCTTCTGGGGAACGCCCTCTTCCAGCACTTGAAACGCTTCCTGCGGTAGGTTCGGCGCCGGGCGCTTGTTCTCGTCCAGCACACTCACCAGCACATTCACCAGATTGACGTTGACCTTGATCGTGCCTTTCGGCGTCTGCGGCTCTTTCTGTCTCTCGGGCGGCTGTACCGGGGGAAGCACCATCGGCCCGGGAGTCGTCGGGGGTTGACCGCTCGATGGAGGCGGCGGCTGCGGCTGGCTGGTGGAAGGCTGAGCCCACGGCGGCCGGTCCGGCTTTTCCTGCGAAGCAGCGGAGAAGGCCCCCGCAAAAAAGGCCAATGGGGCAAAACAGCAGAAGTAAACTCGAGCGACCCGGAGAATCATCAGGTATCTAGGATGCACTTTTTGCACTTGGGGGTGTCGGAGGCAGTTCACCCTCTGCCCACACCGCCCCATCCGCAAAATACTCTTTCTTCCAGATGGGCACCGTCCGCTTCAGCGTATCAATCGCATACCGGCAGGCGTCGAACGCCGCCCCCCTGTGTGGCGCGCTCACCGCAATGAACACGCTCGTTTCCCCAATCTCCAGCCGTCCCAGGCGGTGCACGATCGCCACCCGATGAATCGCGAACTTTTCATGCATCTGCGCCGCAATCTCTTTCATCTTTCCCAGCGCCATGGATTCGTATGCCTCATATTCCAGGTAGCTCGTCTCGCGCCCATGCGACTCATTCCGCACAAACCCGTCAAACGTAACAATCGCCCCGTCCTGCCCCGCGCGCACAAGCCGCACCAGCGCCTCGGGATCAATCACCTCGCGCACCAGCTCAAACTTGTCTTGCTCGATTGCCGTCACTTTGAACTGACCCAACATCCCCGGGCCTCCAGCTGTTGCGATGGCCGTAGGAAATTCCCATTTTCTATTTTCCAATTTCCATTTTCCAAACTCATCCCCCGCTCACCGGAGGCAAAAAGGCAATCTCATCGCCCGCGGAAACCCGCGTATCCCAAGCCGCAAATTCCTGGTTCCGGGAAACCACCATCGAATTCCGAAACCCAGCCAACCTCGGATACCGCTCTGCATATCTCTCAAACACCTGCGCCAAAGTCGCCCCTTCGGGCAGCTCACCCATTTCCTCGGCCAACCCGGTTAATTCCCGCAGCCGGCCAAAGAACAGCACCTTCACGCGTATACTTGGCATAACGGATGGCATCCGAAAATTGTAACCTGAGGGGCATCGCGCCGCCAGCAGACACAGGCGTATGCCGAGCCTGCCTGCAAACACCTACAAGGACTCCATGAAGATCCTGATTACCGGCTCTACAGGCCTCGTCGGCACCGCCCTTACGGAAGGGCTCCAGCGCGCCGGCGACACCGTTTGCCGCCTCGTCCGCCCTGGCACTTCTCCAGGCAGTTCCCAAGGCTTCGATGTGAATTGGAACCCCGCCACCGGTGAACTCGGCGGCGCGGCGGTCGGCGCCGATGCTGTCGTCAATCTCTCCGGCGCCTCCATCGCCGACGGACGCTGGACGCCGCAGCGCAAGCAACTCCTTCGCGACAGCCGCGTGAATACCACTCGCGCCCTTGTCCAGGCTCTGGCCAAAATGTCCGCGCGTCCCCGTGTCCTCGTCTCCGCTTCGGCCACCGGCTACTACGGCAACCGCGGTGACGAAACGCTCACCGAATCCAGCGAACCCGGCAACGATTTTCTAAGCGGAATTGCAAAAGAGTGGGAATCCGAAGCCCTCAAAGCCGAAGCCCTCGGCATCCGCGTAGTCCGCGCTCGCTTCGGCGTAATCTTATCCAAACAAGGCGGCGCGCTCCTGCAGATGATGCGCCCGTTTCAATTCTTTGTAGGCGGAAAAATCGGCCCCGGCAATCAATGGATGAGCTGGATCACCCTCAACGACACAGTCGCGATTCTTCGCCTGGCCCTCGAGAACGCCAACATCACCGGCGCCCTCAACGTGGTCTCCCCCCAACCAGTAACCAATGCGGACTTCACCAAAATTCTGGCCGCCGCCCTGCACCGCCCTACTGTCTTCCCCGCCCCAGCCTTCGCCCTGCACCTCATCCTCGGCGAAATGGCCGACGCCCTTCTTCTCTCCAGCCAGCGCGTCCAACCCGCCCAACTCCAAAAACTAAACTACCAGTTCATACATCCCGATCTGGCCGAAGCTCTCACAGACATTCTGAAGTGAACCCGAAATCTACTTCACCACGTTCATGGTCACATTAATCGCCAGGACTTTGCCCGACAGCGGATCCGTCGCCAACGTGCTCTGCATCGTTTGCCCATCCTTCATCGTCACCGCGAGCTCCGTCTTAAACTGCCGGATCACAGGCTCGCGAAATTGCCCTGCGGTGGAATCGCCAGCCCCTGCGCCAGGTTTCTGCAGAGGCACAGACACCTCGCCTTCCACCCACGAGCGCTCCAGGTTCAAACTGAGATCGAACCGTCCATCTTCCCCGGCGAACCCCCGTGCATCAATGTTGGTTCCCACGTCGATGTACTGCATTCCGCCGTCCTTGCCGGCATAGACCGGCACGCGGCTTCCCATGCGCACCTTGGTCCACGGCGAAGCGAGTCCTCCTTCCCCCGCCTTCATGTAGAAGGTGTAGGGAAGGTTCACCACTTTCTTCTC
>DASSGJ010000343.1:0-7457 GCA_035693545.1 Candidatus Acidiferrum sp. | reverse complement strand
GCGCCGCCCTGGCCAAAAGCCGGTTTAGCGCCCGCAAGCCCAAGAATCAATGGAAGAACTATGAGTACGCGGATGACTTTCAACATTTCCCACCCCCAGGAGTGCTTCGAAGTCACGGCCCCGAACGGAATATGAATTTTCTTGCGTCTTGCCAACAGGCGCAGCCACCCGTAGGCTGCGAGGAAGAAACTCGCGCTGCGGCACGAACCACGCTCGAGGAAGATTCTGCGGCAGTCACGTTAGTTTGTTAACCGCCTTATTGTCAAGGACTTGGCAATCATAATTTCTTATGAATGCGATTCGGGAATCTTATCCGCAGCAAAGCCTCCCCGCCAGTCCACGACTCGACACCCCGGTTAGCTCACTTCCATTCCTTTCCCTATTCTCTTTCGCAACGCAACGTGACAGACTCCGTTACCGTCTAAAGTTATAGACCCGCGCATCCGAAAGAGGTTTGCCATGGCCCGCCGACTTTTTCTTCTTTTTTGCGCGCTTTCCCTTTTTTCACTCGGGCTTTCCTCCAACCTCCGGGCGGACAGCAGCCACGCACGCATCGTTCGCCTCAGCCTGGTCCAGGGCGACGTGCGCTTCGCCCCTAGTTTTCGCGACGATCCCCTGACCGATGCCAACGCGGGCTGGCAGGCGGCACCCCTGAATCTTCCAATCCGCCAGGGTTACGTAGTCGCAACCGACAACGGCCGCGCGGAAATCGAATTCGAAAACGGCGCGATGATGTTCCTGAGAGCGAACACTGTCGTCGAGTTCTACGACCTCTCACTGGACGACGGCAACCGAATCACGCGCCTGGTCCTGCGCCAGGGCACCTCCACGGTTTACGTGAATCCCGCGAACGGCGACTACTTCAGCGTCACTGGTGGTGACTTCACCGTGGAAGCAACGGGCCGCAGCACGTTTCGGCTGGACAATTTCGACGACGGCAGCACGGTTAGTATCGAACGCGGCCGCGCCAACGTTTTGCGCCACAAGAAAAGTACGCCCCTCGAGAAAGGCCAGTCGCTCTCCGTGCACGCCGGCGATTCCTCCGAAGAAGTGATCGGCCGGGCAGCGGACACCGACGATTTCGACCGCTGGGTTTCCGGCCGCGTTGACAGCGTCGTTACCGCCACGAACTATTCTTCGCAATACGTGAACTCGCCCAACTATTCCGCTGGCTTCGCGGATCTTTATACCTACGGCTCCTGGTTTCCGATGGCCGGCTATGGCTACTGCTGGCAGCCTTTCGGCGTGGGCTTCGGGTGGTCGCCATTCAACTATGGCGGTTGGTATCAGGATCCCTTTTTCGGCAATACCTTTATCGGATCGGCGCCGTGGGGTTGGCTGCCCTACCACTATGGCGGATGGATTTTCTCGCCGATCTACGGTTGGGTATGGGCGCCCACGGGCTTTGGTTTCGGCGGACCTGTTTATTACCGGCCGGCGACAGCGGTTTGGGTTCGCAACGGCAGCACACTGGGTATTGTTCCTCTGCATCCGAAAGATAAGCCCGGCAAAACCGCGCAAAATCTGAACCAGGGAATTTTTCCGGTTCAGGGTTCCCAGATTGCGCACTCGACTCTGGCCGCCGGGACGGAAAAATGGTCGGTGCTTAAGAGCGGACCGGCCGGAGTGGTCTCCTCCAGTCTGGCCACCAGCGCTCCGCCGACGCGGGTGTCGCGTACGATCGTAGCTGGAGTTTCAGGGAGCCGGGTGGTCCCGCTCGGCCGCGACTCTTCCATTTCGTACGATCCGCGCGAGCATCGTTACGTCAACAACGGAAATCCCTCGTCGAGTTCGCTGACGAAGGCAAATGAGTTGAGGACGGAGGCAACCCAGACCGCAGGAACGCAGCCCGTAAATAATGCAGGTAACGCGACCATCGTTCAGGGTTCCGCATCGCCGGGCGTTCCCGGCAAACCTGCAACTCCGCGTGCGCCAACGGTTCCGCAAGCCCCTGGTGCGGGTTCTGCCCGCGCCGGAGCCCCTCCTCGTCCCCCCGCAGTTCCTGCGCCAGCGCACAGCGGCGGTTCTTCATCCGGCTCGAGAGGCGGCGGGTTCCCCTCGGGTAGTTCCTCGTTTGGCGGCGGCCGGAGCGGCGGAGCTTCAGCGGGCTCGTCGGCGGGACACCCATCATCGGGTGGAGGCGGAGCACATCCGCACTAACTCGAAGCAATCGCTTTTCTCTTAATTCTTCAACGTAGCGCTGGCCTGCCTGCCGCAGGCAGGCTTTCAAGCCAGCCTCTTGGATTTTCTTTCCAGACAGAGGCTAAGCAAAAATCATTCCCGCGTAACCCACCACCGCATCGCGATCTCCGTTCACGTCACCGGAAGTCGCATAACGCACGACCTCGCCGCTCTTAACCTCGATCTCGTTCATCGCCGTCAGCATCACGACAGCCGGCCCCAGTCCGCACATGGAAATTTTCTCTTTGCGGCACACTTCGAATAATCCCCTGGCGTCCACGGCTTTCAGGCGATCAATCGCTTTCGCATCCTTCGTGCGGGTTTCATCATCCGGCTGGTAGTGGTTCATGTCCGAGGAGGTGACCACCAGAATCTCATCCTGGGTTTCCTTCAGCACTCGCGCCAGTCCCATTCCCAGTTCCTGCAACTCCTCGAACCGCAGCGTGCCCACGGCCACCGGCACAAATGAAAAGCCAGGGTCGAGAATCTGGAGAAAAGGGATTTCCACTTCCAGCGAGTGCTCGCGGCTGTGGGCCACGCCGTCTTCGCGCAATCCGGGGCAAGCCGCCTTTACCCGTTGAGCCAAAGCCGCATCCACCGGCGCGTCTCCCAGTGGTGTCCGCCACGCTCCTTCCGAGAGAATGGCGAGATCCTCGCCCACGGGTGAATGCCGCACTCCTAACACGACGACTTGTTTGGGCAAACTGATTCGCGAAAACACAGCCCCCGCGACACCGCCGGAATAAATGTATCCGGCATGCGGCACCAGGCACGCGCGAACGCGGGTTTTCCTGACTCCAGGATCCTCGGCGGAAAATTTTCGAACCAGGCGCGTCAATTCACGGGGATCGGCGGGATAAAACTGTCCGGCGACAGCTGGCAGGCGCAACATGGAACCCTCCGGGATCAGAGGGGCTTGGACGGTTTCCCTTTAAACTTGATTACCCGCATCGACTGAGGGTCATATTCCAGCTTGACCTTGTCGCCGTACTGGTAGCCGCCTTTGTCGATGATCACTTGCATTTTCGCGGAAGCCACTTCGCTGAGCGGGAATGTCTGGATGCTCAGGTCGTTGCCCAGCGCTTTGACCGTAATCTGCACGCTGTTCGCGTGCATCACGGTACCTTCAAACTTCGCCAGGCCGGTCGGTTTTGGTTTCGGCTTCACGGCCGCAACCACGATCGGAGCCACTTCGCTTGCGATGATCGGCGCCGTCACGATCGGATCCTGGGCCGCCGCGCGCGAAACTCCCATCGTGCCCAGAAGCAGGGCGCCGGCAAACGCGATTTGGATCGGATGTTTCATTCGATGTCGTCAGTCGCAATCCGCAGCGATTTCAAAAATCGCACATCCTGGGGCGTCATGGTCAGCCGCGCCACCGGCTTTTTGTCCGCATCCTGTTCCATGGACTCCTGGTCCACCTGGATGCGCAGGGATTCAAGGAAGCGCCGGTCCTGGGTAGTGATCCGCGGGCCTTCTTCGGTTTGGCCGTCGCGCTTGGCCAATCCGATGGTCGCGTCCAGCTTCAGCACAATGTCGTAACCGTGTGCGCGCACTCCTGCAATCGCCCCGGTAATCCTGTCGGATTCAGACACGGTGTCGTTGATCGCATGTCCAAGTTCGCGCAAGAGATTTTTGAGATGATCGTCGAGTTGCAAGGCTGGCTCCCCAGTACTTCAATCCTGATTCTAGGCCTACATTTCCAGCGATACAAGTTGGCTTGTGGGGCGTGTCTTCAATCTGTCCATAGTTGCAAACCTGTCCTTGTGGCCGGGGTCGAACTGCGGGCGCCGGCGGGTCTTGGGTTAAAATGCCTTGATGCCAACGCCTTCATCAGCCGCAGTGATATCGAGCGAACCTCGCGGCTTTCGCCGTCTTTGGCGAACGATGAAGCAGATTTTTCACGAAGTAACCGGCGCCATGTTTGCGGTGCTGGCGTTTGGCTGGCTTAACTCTGCGTTTCGCGCGTGGACCCGCGATGTCGCCCACTGGCTCATCGTTTTGGCGGTGGGCATCGCGGCAATCTTCGTTGCCTTCGCCATCAGTTCCTTTCGCCGTTCGCGCCAGTTATAGTCTTTGAGGGCCATCCATACGATCAGGTTCGCATGTCCAATCACAAAGCCAAATCGAATTCCCCCGCCGAACGCAGGCCGCAATTCACCACGCTTTCCGGCCTTCCCGTCGAACGCCTTTATTCCGAGGAATCGCTTCGCGCCTGGGATCCAGAAGAAGCATTGGGCTATCCCGGAGAATTTCCCTACACGCGCGGCATCTATCCAACGATGTACCGCGGCCGCTTCTGGACCATGCGCCAGTACGCTGGATTCGGGTCCGCCGCCGAATCCAACAAGCGCTATCGCTACCTGCTGAGCAAGGGGCAGGCCGGGCTCTCGGTTGCTTTTGATTTGCCCACGCAAATCGGGATGGACTCCGACCACTCGCTCGCGCTCGGCGAGG
Organism: Candidatus Acidiferrum sp.; assembly: GCA_035693545.1. GTDB lineage: Bacteria > Acidobacteriota > Terriglobia > Acidiferrales > UBA7541 > Acidiferrum. The sequence goes on along the minus strand of DASSGJ010000343.1, from coordinate 2,819 downwards.
TCGGCAAGGTCGGCGTGGCCATCGATTCCCTGGAAGACATGGAACTGCTTTTCGACCAGATTCCACTGGAAAAAGTCTCCACTTCGATGACCATCAACTCGACCGCCGCCATTCTCCTTTGCCTTTACGTCGCGGTCGCCAAGAAACAAGGCGCCGACCTGAAGAAGCTTTCCGGCACGACGCAGAACGACATCCTGAAGGAATACATCGCCCGCGGCACGTACATCTATCCCGTGCAGCACGCGATGCGCATCGTTACCGACATATTCGGCTGGTGCCGCGATTCGCTTCCCAAGTGGAACACCATCTCGATTTCCGGTTACCACATACGCGAAGCAGGCTCAACCGCCGTGCAGGAAGTGGCGTTCACTCTCGCCGACGGCATCGCCTATGTAGAGGCTGCTTTGCGCGCCGGCCTTGCGATTGACGAATTCGCCCCGCAGCTTTCGTTTTTCTTCAACGCACACAACGACCTGCTCGAGGAAGTGGCCAAGTTCCGCGCCGCTCGCCGCCTTTGGGCCAAAATCGTGCGTGACCGTTTTCATGCGAAGGATGAGCGATCCCTGCTGCTGCGATTCCACGCGCAAACCGCCGGCTCTTCGCTGACCGCGCAGCAGCCAGAAAACAACATCGTGCGCGTAGCTATTCAAGCACTTGCCGCGGTGCTCGGCGGCTGCCAGTCGCTACACACCAATTCCATGGACGAAGCGCTGTCGTTGCCCACCGAAGAAGCCGCGCTGATTGCCCTGCGCACTCAGCAGATCATCGCCAATGAGACGGGTGTCGCGAACGCCATTGACCCTGTTGCGGGTTCGTATGCGATCGAATCGCTCACCAATCAAATTGAGGAGCGTGCGCAGGAATATCTGGCAAAGATTGACGCCATGGGCGGGATGGTTAAGGCAATCGAGTCCGGCTTCGTGCAGGCGGAGATACAGCGGGCAGCCTACGACTTCCAGCGCTCCGTCGAAACGAAAGAACAGATTGTGGTCGGCATGAACGACTTTGTAGCCAGCGAAGAACGCGGCATTCCGACCCTGCGCATCGACTCTGAAATCGAACGGAACCAAGTGCAGCGCCTGCGGGCACTGCGCGCCAAACGCGACTCCACCAAAACCCAGGCAGCCCTCGCGGAACTGGAGCGCCGCGCCCGCACCACAGAAAACTTGCTCCCGGCCATTCTCGCCTCCGTCGAAGCCTACGCCACGGTCGGCGAAATCTCCGACACCCTGCGCCGCGTCTACGGCGAATATCAGGAATCCGTCGTCATTTAGTCGGAGAGGTGTCCCACTGTTCCCATGGCCCATCCCTTTTTCTGGCCGAGAGCACAGCTATCGCGCTGCCTTGTATGTAGTATTCTTTCGGCGAGCCATTCATGAAGCTGATTCTGGCCTCTTCCTCTTCTCGCCGCGCCGAAATCCTCGCCAATGCGGGATTGCCCTTTTCCGTTCTTTCTTCCGCGGTGGATGAATCGCCCCATCCCGGCGAAACGCCGGCGGCCCTCGTGCAGCGGCTGGCGAATGCCAAAGCGGATCTCGTCACCGCCCGCGCTGTTGGGCCGGCCGTCATCTTAGCCGCGGATACCGTAGTTGTCGTTGACGATAAAATTCTCGGAAAGCCCACTTCCATAGAAGACGCGCGCGACATGCTGCAGAAATTGTCGGGCCGCACGCACTCCGTGATCACCGGTGTGGCATTGGTACGGCTTCCGGACGGCGAACGGCGCCAATTCATCGAGTCCACGCTGGTTCACTTCCGACTGATCGCGGACGAGGAACTCTCTTATTATCTTGCGACCCAAGAATCGCTCGACAAAGCCGGCGCCTACGCGATCCAGGGCGTTGCCGGCCGATATATCCCCCGCATCGAAGGTTGCTATTTCAACGTCGTCGGCCTGCCACTCTCACGCGTGCTTACGGAACTCAAGACCTTGGGCTGGCCCGAAACTTCCGCGTAACGCGGCAATCTCCTTCCTGCCTTTATAAAGAGAAAACGCCCCGGCCGAAGCCAGGGCGTTTCCTCATTTCGATAATTGGGTGCTTACTTCTTGGGGTGCTGCGTATTCGCGTTGTGCTTCTTGTTGTAGATGTTCTTCGAAGCCGCGTTTTGTTCCTTGTTGATCTGGCTCTTCTCGCCCGGCGTCAGCTTGCCGCCGTTCGCCGCGCGGTCTGCCTTCACCTGCTGGTTGATGTTTTTCTGCTGATTCTCAAGCTTCGCGGTTTCGCCGGCGGTCAATTGCCCGCTCTTGACGCCCTGTGCGATACGGTCCTGCTGGTTTTCCCGGCGCTGCCCCACCTTGTTGTTCCCGTACTGCGCGGTGTTGGCGTTGTGCTTGTCGTTGTAGATCTGCTTCGAAAGCTGGTTCTGCTGCCTGTTGACTTGCTGCTTTTCCGCGGCGGTCAGCTTGCCGCCGTTGGCGGCGCGGTCCGCGCGCGTTTCACCGTTGATGGCCGCTTCTTTCGTCTCCAGGTTGGCGGTTTCTCCGGCCGTCAGCTGGCCACTCTTCACACCGTTGGCGATGCGGTCCTGCTGGTTTTCCTTGCGTTGCGCGACGGTTGGTTTCGGCGCAGGCGCGGTGGTCGTGGTCGTAGTCTGCGTCGAAGTACTGGTCGAACTCGTAGCCTGGCCCACTGCTACCGTGCCCAACAGCAGCACCGCTGCGGACAATACCGTCCACCTCGAGAACTGGAAGTTCATAATCTTTTTCTCCTTGGTACCTGCTCGACTGACGTACTGGGTATCTGGTAATACCCAAGTTTGAAGAAAAAGTTGCGGCGGGAAAACTGGACGGAAGTACAGGCTTATTTATCTTCTTGCCT
>DASSGJ010000342.1:0-3000 GCA_035693545.1 Candidatus Acidiferrum sp. | reverse complement strand
GACCGCTTCTGGAACGAACTTTCCCGGAACCCGAATCGGTTTGATGAAGCGAAGCGCCAGCATTATGCGGCGCTCTATGCGCAACCCGGAGCAATGCGAGCGGGGTTTGCCCAGTTCCTGGCGTTCAGCCAGGATGCGGCCGACAACAGGACGTTCCTTGCGCAGGGCAAGCTTCAGATGCCGGTCTTGGCCCTGGGTGGCGAAGCTACATTCGGCCCGATGATCGGCGCGGTGATGCGGTGTGTCGCCGATAACGTCGAAGATGTGATCATCCCGGATTGCGGGCACTGGATCACGGAAGAGCAACCGCAGGCGACGACAGATTTGGTTGTCGACTTCCTGCATCGCCGTTCGGAGCGTGACGAATTAAGGGTTCAATCTCGATGCAGCATAAGGAGAAAAATATGAAAGTCTTACAAACGTACCGAATTGCTTTGATTGCAATTGCAGGATTTCTGCTGGCAGCGGCGTTCCACGCGGGACATGCCGCTCAGGTGAACTCTCCTCGAGGGGTCAGAAACATAGTCATTGTTCACGGAGCGTGGGCCGATGGATCAAGTTGGTCCAAAGTGATTCCACTGCTTCAAGCCAAGGGATTGCATGTGGTCGCGGTGCAGAACCCTTTGACCTCGCTGGCTGACGATGTTGCCGCCACGAAGCGAGCCATCGCATCGCAGGATGGCCCTGTTCTGCTAGTAGGCCATTCCTACGGCGGAGTGGTTATCACCGAGGCGGGAAACGATCCAAAAGTAGTCGGGTTGGTTTATGTGGCTGCGCTCGCGCCGGCAGAAGGTGAGTCGGTTGCTTCGCTCGCGAAAGCGTTCCCGCCGGCTCCGCTAGGAAGCGAAGTCCGGGCGGATGCTGAAGGTTTTCTGACGGTGACCCCAAAGGGAATCGCGGAAGATTTCGCACAGGACCTGACAGATAGGGAGAAGCAGATATTGACGGCGACGCAGGCTCCTACAGCAGGGGCCGTTTTTGGTGCCACGGTCACGACCGCTGCGTGGAAGACGAAGCCAACTTGGAGCGTGATTGCGAGCGACGACCGTGCTGTTTCTCCGGAGCTTCAGAAGGCCGAAGCGGCGGCGATGAAGGCTGCTTCGATCACCGTTCCTTCCAGCCACGTGCCGATGCTTTCTCACCCAAAAGAAGTTGCGGACCTAATCGAGCAAGCGGCAGCGAAAGCCGGGAGTCACTGAACCCATGACCGCAGTGAAATTAGAAGATGCTCGCCGCGTAATCAGCGCGGCGGAGAAGAAAGCAAGAGAAATTGGCCAGCCCATGAACATCGCAGTGGCTGACGAAGGCGGAAACATCGTTGCGCACGTTCGCATGGACAACGCATGGATTGGCAGCATTGATATTTCCATGAAGAAGGCTTACACGTCGCGGGCATTCGACATTGAAACGAAGGAATTGGCAAAGCTCTCCCAATCGGGTGGCGAGTTCTTCGGCATTCATGTTTCAAACAACGGCAAAATCATGATTTTTGCTGGCGGCATCCCGTTGAAGCTGGATGGCAAGGTCGTAGGGGCGATTGGCGTCAGCGGAGGTTCCGGCGATCAAGATCATGCCGTCGCCGCGGCCGGTGCCGCCGCATTCTGAGCCAGCTGAACGAACCGCTGACCTACAAGAAAGGAGGACTATTCAATGTCGCATCACTACTCTGGCCCTGACTTCGGTTTCCCCCAAGGGGACGCCCGACTAGACTTCACGGACTTGTACGCCTTTCCCAAACCGGGAGAAAAAGGGAAATCCATCCTGATCATAAACGTGCATCCGTCTGCCGGCGAAAACCCTCCTGGGCCTACGACGACGGAGCCTTTTGCACCCGAAGCAGTGTACGAGCTCAAGGTTGATACAGATGGTGATGCGGTTGCCAATATCGCCTACCGAGTGCGGTTCTCCGCTTTCGAGCGCGGCGCACAAACGGCGAGTGTGCGTCGCGTTGATGGTCCGCAAGCCGCCGGTACCGGCGATGGCGGGAAAATGATCGTTGAGCGCGCGCCGATTTCATTAGGGCGCGAGGCGAGGATTACAGAGGCTGGTGATATCCGCTTCTTTGCCGGCTGGCGCAGCGACCCTTTCTTCTGTGACGTGGAAGGCGCGAAGAACAACTTGCAGTTCACGGGCGACGATTTCTTCGCTGACAAAGACGTGTGCAGCATCGTTCTTGAACTACCGAACTCTGCTTTGGCGGCAAAAGAGGTTCGCCTGTGGGCGCGCACGCTTACGCCAGATGATGGTGGTGGCTGGCGCCAAGTCGAACGCGGAGCCCGGCCCGCGCAAGCGGTGATACTTGTCGAGGAAAGAGATGCCTACCTCAGCGGTGAACCGGCGACCGACGGGCGTTTCCTTGCTTCCTTCGCGCACGCTCTGGAGCACACCGGTGGATATACTTCGGCCGAGGCGAAGCGCGTGGCGGCGACGCTCCTCCCGGATATTTTGCCTTATGACTGCTCGCGAGCGGCGTCTTTTCCCGATAACGGCCGGGCACTCACTGACGATGCCTTCGATTTTTTCATGCGCCTTCTCACCAATGGCAAAGTCAACGGGGACAACGTAGGGCCGCACGGCGATTTGTTACGCGAGTTTCCATATGTAGGACCACCTCATCAAGACCGCGAGACGAAAGCTACCCGATAAAACGACCCCAACGCAAAACCAAGCGCGAAACCAAAATGATAGAGAGGCAACAAACATGAAGGATCAAAATTACGCAACAACAAAGACTCCTGAGATACGTCTGGCTAAGCGCTCGCCCGAGTATTGGCGAGTCACTTTTGACCATCCACCGCTCAACATCTTCGGCCCCGAAATGCTTCCGCAAGTGAACGAGATCATCACGGCAATTGAAACTGACGAGCGAGTCAAGGTGGTTGTTCTTGACAGCGCCGTTGAAGGGTTCTTTCTGATTCATTTGGATTTTCTTGCAAAGCTTGACGATTTGGCGCACCTCCCGCCTGGACCCACAGGCTTGCATCCATGGCCCGAAATGCT
>DASSGJ010000341.1:0-2257 GCA_035693545.1 Candidatus Acidiferrum sp. | reverse complement strand
GAACCCCACAAGCTTGCGTACCGGCTCTTCCATGCTGGTGTCCGTCAAGCGGATATAGAGTTGGACGACTTCCTCCACCGCCCGGTTGCCGCTATTCTTCACGTTTGCGCTGACAGTTACGTGAGAAAGGCCGTCCGATGCCGCACGCCGCAAATCCGCATTTAAACCCGATGCGCTCAGCTTCGCGGAATTCACTTTCGTCTGCGAATATTCAATCGAAGAGTACGTAAGCCCGAAACCAAACGGGAATTGCGGGCTGTTTTGCTCATCAATATATCGAGAGACATATTTCTCCAGCGAATTTTGTGGCGGATGCGTCAGATCATATTCCCCCGCCGGTCGTCCGGTATTAGACGCGTTGTAGTACGTCGGGATCTGCCCAACTGTACGCGGCCAGCTGACCACCAGCCTTCCGCTGGGCGAAACATCGCCAAAAAGCACCCGCACCAGCGCCGGTCCTGCCTGAATTCCGGGGAACCATGCCGCCACGATCGCCGGTACATGTTCGAAAGCCCAGGGCAGCGTCAGCGGTCTTCCGCTGAAAAGCAGCAGCACCACCGGCTTTCCGGTGGCGGTTACCTTTTCGAGCAATTCTTCCTGTCCCGCGGATAAATTGAGATACGCGCGCGAAGCCGCCTCTCCCGATTGCTCGTTCGCTTCCTCGCCCAACGCCATCAGAACCACATCCGCCTGCCGCGCCGTCTCCACCGCTTTCTGTATTTCTCCCTCACTGGCGGTTTGAAATCCGGCGCCACGCGCATACCGAATTTTCTCAGCTCCGATTTTTTGTTCGAGAGCGGATTTAAGCGTCACTACATCCTCGGGTCGTCCGCGTCCCGCCCATGGGCCGAGCAAATTTCTACCGTCATCCGCCAGTGGCCCGATCACAGCGATTGTTCCGCTCTCTGGCGTGAGCGGCAAGATTGCCCGCGAACCCACCACAGAGTTTTTCAGCAAGACGAAAGATCTCTCCGCCGCCAGTCGCGCCGTCTCCACACGTTCCTTGGGCACCGGCCCTTGAATATCGCGCGACTCGTCCGTGAAGGGATCTTCGAACAAACCCAGCGCGAATTTCACCCGAAGGACATTCCGCACCGCTTCATCCAGCCGGTCTTGCGAAACTTTGCCGCTTTTTACCAACTCACCGAGGCTCTGGTGGTAGGAATCGCTCACCATATCCATATCCACACCCGCATTGATTGCTTTTTGCGCAGCGGTGGCCTTGTCTCGCGCAATTCCGTGCGCCACCAGTTCACCGACAGAAGTCCAGTCGCTTACGACGAGCCCGCGAAATCCCCACTCCTTGCGCAAAATGTCCGTCAACGTGTAGGGATTCGCTGTTGCCGGCAATCCATTCAGCGTGTTGAACGAACTCATCAGGGAAATGCTGCCCTCGCGAAGACCTGCCTGGAACGGTGGAAGATAAATCTCCCGCAGCGTGTGTTCAGAGATCTCCGCCGGGTTGTAATCGCGGCCGCCTTCCGCCGCTCCGTATCCAACGAAATGCTTGACGCAAGCCGCCACGCTTTCTTTGTCACGCACGGTCTTTCCCTGGTATCCGCGAACGTAGGCCCGCGCCATCACGCTGCCCAGGTACGGGTCCTCGCCTGCTCCTTCCACCATTCGGCCCCAGCGCGGATCCCGCGCGATATCCACCATTGGTGAAAATACCCAGCGCACTCCGGCTGCGGAGGCTTCTTGTCCGGCAATGTGCGCCGCCTTCTCGACGATGGCGGGGTCCCAGGTCGAAGCTAGCGCCAAGGGCACCGGAAACGTGGTTCGAAAGCCGTGAATGACATCGAGCCCAAACAACAGGGGAATGTGCAGCCGGGTTTTATCCACCGCGATATGCTGGTATTGATTTGCCGCCCGCGCACTGTCCAGGTTGAACAAAGAGCCGATCTCTCCCCGGGCAATCATGTTTGGATAGTCCGGATTGCCGGCGCTCGGTCCCGTCGGCGCACCAGAGGAATATTGCGCCAGTTGCCCGACCTTTTCTTCCAGCGTCATCTGCTTCAAAAGCGCTTCGACACGTTTTTCAATCGCGGGATCCGTCAGCGGAGAGCGGGAAGGAGCAGAGGACTGGCGGCCAGCCTCCGGTGCCTGGGCGAGCGCCGGACTGAATAGACCCGGGCTCACGAGCACAGAGAAAAACACAGAGAAAAAGCCAACGGCGGCAATCGGTTGGTGGCGCCGTTGAGTTGAATTCAAGGGCATGGAGCAAGAATCCTCAGCGGGAGAGCGGAATATCGGTTGC
>DASSGJ010000340.1:0-3835 GCA_035693545.1 Candidatus Acidiferrum sp. | reverse complement strand
ATGAAAAGCTTCGGCAGTTTGCCTTCCGCGCACTCGAGAAAATCGGACAAGGCACCTGATACTTCGAGGAGTTCCGTTTTTTCTGCAAACTCTACAGGGACACCACTACCCAGGGTGCGCTGGACGATTTGCGCCATGCTTTTCTTCGCCACCTCGATCAACTATGTGGATCGCCAGGTGCTCGGCCTTCTGGCACCCACGCTTCAGCACTCCATCGGCTGGACGGAAGCACAATACGGATACATCGTCGGTGCGTTTCAATTTGCTTACGCGATCGGGCTGGTGGCGGCGGGCCGCATGGTCGATCGGATCGGTTGCCGCATCGGCTTTGCCCTGATCATGGGCTTCTGGAGCCTCGCATCGATGGGGCATGCGCTGGCGGCCTCCGCACTGGGTTTTGGCATCGCCCGTTTTTTTCTTGGCCTTGGCGAGGCGGGCAGTTTTCCCGCGGCCATCAAGGCGACGGCAGAATGGTTTCCGCAACGGGAGCGCTCCATGGCCACGGGAATCTTCAATTCGGGAGCGAACATTGGCGCGATTTTGGCGCCGGCCCTGATTCCCTGGATCACCATAAGATTCGGCTGGCGGACTGCTTTTCTGGCTACCGGTATCCTTGGCGGGATCTGGATCGTGTGGTGGCTTAGCAAATATCGCGACCCCAAAGATCACGCTCATGTAAGCCCGGCGGAACTCCTGCAGATTCACGAAAACTCCGTGGAACCGGAAACGCAAATTCCATGGCAGAAACTCCTGGCTTACAAGCAGACATGGGCGTACGCGATCGCAAAATTTCTTACCGATCCCATCTGGTTTTTTTATCTCTACTGGCTGCCGAAGTTTTTTGACGAGCGATATCATCTGGGACTGGGCCATATCGGTCTGCCGCTCATCATCGTTTACAACTTCTCGGCGGTCGGGAGTATCGGCGGCGGAGGGCTGTCCACGGCTTTGAACAAAGCCGGAATTCCGATGGCCAAGGCGCGTCTCTGCACGATGCTCGTCTGCGCGTGCCTGGTCCTGCCGATTCTACTGTCAAGCAAGGTCTCTTCGATCTGGTCCGCGGTGGCAATTCTGAGCCTCGCTACGGCGGCCCACCAGGGATGGTCCGCGAATCTATTCACGACACCCTCGGATATGTTTCCGCGAAGTTCTGTCGGCGCAGTCGTTGGGATTGGTGGCATGGCGGGTTCGGCGGGGGCCGTCTTGTTCTCACTGATAACAGGGTGGGTGCTGCAGTCCTACCATAGCTACACTGTCTTGTTCTCGATTGCCGCGGCCTCTTATCTTCTTGGCCTTCTTGCCCTCCGGATCATCGCGCCGGGTTTGCAGCGAGTGGACATCGCAGGGAACCCGGGCGCCAATTAACGAGGGCGATTGCCCCGGTTATTGTCTTTGGGCCGGCCGACTGCTTTGAAGTATTCTGTCTTGTGAACAAACAACTCTGGTTGGCGGCGTGAATGGTTCAGGTATAGGGGAGAGCCAAGCGTGACAACGCGGCGAGAAGTTTTGAGGTATGCGGGTTTGGGAATGGGTGCGGCGGCCGCGGCTTCGTTGGGATTGACAGCTGAAGCCGAAATGCACGAAGAGCAGGCGCCGACGAGGCCTGCGCAGACTGAGATCACCGACGGCAGCGGAAAGCGACTGGCAGCGGGGCCTGAGGTTACGTGGACGAAGGTCGCGAGGAAGGCTGCGCCTGCGGATGTGACGGTGGACCCGACTAAACCGGCGCAGACGATCCTGGGATTTGGCACGGCATTCACCGATGCTGCGTGCTTCACGCTCTCGCGACTCAGCGATAACGATCGCGCGAGCCTTCTGCATACAATGTTCGGACAGGATCAGCATGCGCTGAGCATCGGACGCATTGCGATTGGCGCAAGCGATTACAGCACCGCGGCATATAGCTACGACGATGGCGCGGCCGATCCGGAGTTGAAACGCTTCAGCATTGACCACGACCGCGATTACATTTTGCCCACCTTGCGCGCCGCCCTCGGCGCGAATCCGGATCTGTTTTTGTTCGGCTCACCGTGGAGTCCTCCGGGATGGATGAAGTACAGCAACTCGATGCTGGGCGGAAACATCCGGCCGGAAAATATTCCCACGTACGCGCGCTACCTTCAGAAATTCGTGGAGGCCTACGCGGCCGAGGGCGTAAACGTGCGGGCAGTGACGCCACAAAACGAGATCGATGCGGACCAGGGCGGCCGAATGCCCGCATGTCCCTGGCCGCAAGAAGACGAGGAGCGGCTGGTGGTGGCGCTTGGCCCGTTGCTCGAAGCAAGCGGCACCAAAATCTGGATGCTCGACCACAATTACACTTTGTGGGGCCGCGTGCTGGATCAACTCTCGAATCCCCGCTTCAAGAAATACGTGAATACCGTTGCCTGGCACGGGTACCTGGGCAGCCCGGAGATGATGCGCAACGTGAAGGAGAAATTTCCGGACGTGGAGATGCACTGGACCGAAGGCGGAGACGATTACAAGTTCCCCGACTATTGGACAAGCTGGTGCAAGTGGGGCGCGACGTTCAGCGGCATTCTGGCAAACGGGCCGCAGAGCATCACTACCTGGAATCTGGCTCTGGACGAGCGCGGCCGGCCTAATATCGGTCCGTTCTATTGCGGCGGGCTGGTGCAGATTCATTCCGTGACAAAAGAAATCAAACAGGCGGGCTTGTACTGGGCGTTGGCGCAGTATGCGCGGGCAATTCGCCGGGGAGCTGTGATTGTCGCTTCGCACGACGCGAACGGCGACGCACCCGCGGTGAGCGGGGTGCTGGTTGTTCCGCCGGGACCAGTAGTAAGTGGTACGGGGATCCCGTATAGCGCCGCGACTTCGCGCGTGTTTCACACCGCGGCGAAAAATCCCGACGGTTCGCTGGTGGTGGTGCTGACGAACCCGGGTGACGCGAAGGAGTTGACGGTGGCGTGTGGCGGCCAAATGGCTAAAGTCGCGTTGACGGCCGATTCGATTACCACGCTGCGGTGGAGTTGAATTTAGTCTGGCCGCCGTGTCTATTGTCCTTTCGAACCAGCAGATAAGAAATCCCCAAGATTACTTCGCTCAAGCCGGTCAAGGTTTTTCCATCTCGAGGCTCTCGCGCTTCTTTAACCGATTCGTCTCAATAAGCTTTTGAAAGGCTGCGAGGGCCTGCTGCGCTTCTTGCATGCGTCCCGCACGCCGGTAGGCTTGGCTTAATTGAAAATAGGTAGCGTCGTGGTCGGGAACAAGTTTTCTGGCGGTCTCCAGACTCTCGATGGCTCCGGCGGTGTCTCCCTGTTGCAAGAGAGCGCGGCCGAGTTCGAAATATGCTGGTTCGTAGGCGGGCAGGGCCTTGATCACGTCGCGGAAGAGCGGCACGGCGTCATCGGGATGGCCTTGGGCCAACAGGGCGTACCCAAGATGATAGGTCGCGAGGGGATCGGCGGGCCGAAGTTGAAGTTCGGCGCGAAATTCCTGCTCGGCGGCTTCGAACGAACTTTGGTGAAGGTAAACGAGGCCCTGGTAATAGTGCGCCTCCGGAAGTTGAGGATCGAGCTGTAACGCAGTTTTCAGTTCGGTGAGTGCGTTGGGGTAGTCCTTCTGTTGGGCGTAGGCCTGTCCGAGCAGCAAGTGAACGCTGGGATTGCCGGCGTTTTGTTCAAGAAGACGGCGGAAAATTTCCATGGCCAACCCGGGCTGGCGAGTGCGAACAAGAGCGGTACCCCAAGCGAAGAGCAAGCCCGGATCGTCGGGCGGAGCTTTGAGAAAAGGGCGGAGAACCTCCGCGGTCTTAGAAAAGTTTTCCACGACGAAATAGCTGATTCCGAGAAGCTGACGGACAAGATGATCG
>DASSGJ010000339.1:0-11747 GCA_035693545.1 Candidatus Acidiferrum sp. | reverse complement strand
ACCAGCGTTCCGAGGCCCGCGCTGTCAATGAACGTGATGTTGTCCATGTTGAGCACGATCTTTTTCTTGCCTTCGGCGATCAGCGATTTCACTTTTTCGCGCAGCGCGTTTGATTCTTCGCCCAGCACGATCCGGCCGTCCATTGCAATCACGGTCACGCCGTCCACTTCGCGAGTAGTCATCTTCAATGCCACGTTAATCTCCTCCTGGTCCGTGTACAGGTCCGGCGGCAACCCGGCCCGGAACGGCAAAGCATATATGCTTTTGGTAGATTTCGCAAAGCGGTCTTTTCAGGTTCCCGGACCGCCGGGCGATACTCAGTAGTAGTCCGCGCAGGACATGTAATACCCGCACACGTTGCAAATCAACTTGCAGCGTCGCGACTCCAGTCGCTGCGAACAAACAGGGCAATACCGTGAGGCATCTTCCTGCCGGTGAGTGGAAGCTTCGCTTGCCGACTGCGCTGACGGGCCAGACTCCCCGACCACCACGCCCCTTGCTGCCGCAAGGGCGATTTCCTGCTGACCGGTATGTTTCACGGCCATTCGGTTATAGCATAGTCCCGAGTGGCGGGGAAGCCCAGTCCGCGCGCCGGACCCGGGTAGAGGAATCGGAGTAACGTTGAAGCCGATGACCGCGTCTAATACAATGAAGCGCAGTTAAGGGCCTTATTCGGGGTAGCGACCATGCGGCGCACGATCCTAGTTCTTCTTTTCGCTTCGACATTTCCTTTCGTTGGACAGGCGCAGCAGCATGGCGGCGGAGCTATGCCGGCGATGTCCGGTGCTCATGCTTTCGTTGCCGCAGCCCCAAGGGCTGTCGTGCACTCCGCGCCAGTTCGCACCTCGATTGCTCCCAGACCGATAACTCGGAGCGCACCAGCGAGCACTCACCTGAGCGCTGCCCCTAGAACCGCACATCCAACCGGCTGGAACCATACGACGGCTCGCCACACAAATTTCTCGACCGACCCGGTTTTCCCGAATGGCGGATTTTCGGGCGACGACAACCCGGTGCCCGGGCTGGGATTTGATTACCCCCACTTTTTTGCAGTGCACCCGAACGCCGGGCGCCACCATTTTCGCCGTGATTCCGGGTTCGTGATTCCGTTCATTGATGGCGGATTCTACATGCCGGTTCCTGCGTACGCGGACCAGGGCGCGCCCGCACCTCAACCGGAGGAGAGCGTGGCCGCGAATCAACCGGTGGCGGACCAGCCTGCCGCGCGGGATAGCGACAACAATTGGCGCAGCCGGATGCGCTCCGAGCCGCTGCCGCCGGAGCAAACCGAGTATGTGTTTGTGCGGCAAGACGGCAGCCTGATTTTCGCGGTCGCCTATTCCCTGATCAACGACCGGCTGCAGTACGTCACTGCGGAAGGGCTTCGCCGCACGATTCCGCTGAATACCGTGGATTTTGCCGCGACGCAGCAGTTCAACGAGCAGCGCGGCGTTTCGATCCGCTTGCCTGTGTAAACCGGGAATTTAGTCTTTACGCATTGGTTCGGGCATGACATAGCCCGAAGAGGCTGGCAACCCCGCGCGTTCAAGCTGCACGGTGCTGTGTTCGATCTGGAATTCTTCCGCAAGCTTTTTCCGGATGGCCGCGATGATTTTTTCACACTGATCCATGTGCATATCCGGGATGCGGGCGTGGCAACTGAGAGCGTTGTGCGAGCCGCCGAGCGACCAGATGTGGACGTCGTGGACTTCGTACACATTTTCGATGGTGAGGATAGCGCGCGCGACTTCTTCAACACCGGCGGTTCTGGGCCGGCCTTCGAGCAGGATGTGCGCTGACTCCCGCAAAATGCCGATTGAGGAGTAAAGAACGAGCAGGCCAATCGCCAGTCCGAGAAGCGGATCGATCCACGCCGCGTGGGTGTATTGAATGATGACCGCGCCGACGATGATGGCGATGTTGGAAAGCGCGTCGCCGAAGTTGTGGACAAGGATGCTGCGCAAATTCAGGTCGGTGTGGCCGCGGACGAGGGCCAGGGTGATGCCGCCGTTGACGGCAAGAGCCGCGATGGAGGTCCAGATCATCCAGCTTTCGACGACCTGATGGGGTGAGCGCAAGCGGTCGATCGCCTCGTATCCCAGCCAGAGTGAAAGTATCACCAGCACAATGGCGTTGGTAAACGCGGCCAGGGTGCCCGAGCGGTGGTAGCCGAAAGTTTTTTCGGAGTCCGCAGGACGCTGAGCCCAGCGCATGGCCAGCCAGGAGATTCCCAGCGCGGGGACGTCGCTCAGATTGTGGACCGCGTCGTTCAGCAACGCGACGGAGCGGCCGAGAAAGCCGCCGAAGACTTCCGCCACGACCAATCCCAAGGTGGCCACCATGGCCCAGGCCAGAACCGAGGGGCTCATCGGCGGGTGCGCGTGATCGTGGCTGTGCCCGTGGGAATGACTGCCCGCATGGTCGTGCGCATGGGAGTGGCCCGGGGCGTGGGAGTGCGTGTGCATCGCTGTCCTAACCTATTCTACGAGCTTGTCTTCCCGGAAGCATCCTGAAGTCTCAAGGTGTTATTGGAAACTTTGACAACAAGGCCAGCGAATTCGTTGACGCTCCTACCCTTGACTGCCACTATCACACAAGGGCGGATGGGCAGGGTTAGCTCCGCCCAAATCAGGGTCATCCAGGCACCGCGCAGAGGCAGATGAGCAGCCCTATCGCCAAATTGAGCTTTTGGGGAGTTCGTGGCTCGACTCCAACCGTCGATCCCGCCACCTGGCGCTACGGCGGAAACACGCCTTGCCTGGAATTTGTGGCGCCGGACGGCACGAAATTCATTCTGGATTGCGGCACCGGGCTGCGAGTGCTGGGAAACCGCTGGGGCGCGGATGGTCCGGCAACCTCTTCCACAACCCACATTTTAGTGACGCATTATCATTGGGATCACATTCAGGGGCTGCCATTTTTCGCGCCTCTCTACGATCAGAAGAATCAATTCCAGTTCTACAGTTTTCGTTCCAAGTTCCTGGGGCCCGATTCTCTTCGACAGGTATTCGAAGCGCAGATGGCGTTGCCGTACTTCCCGGTGGACTTTTCCGCGATGACAGCGCAGCGAAAGTTCCGCGAGGTGGATGGCGGCGAAACGTTTCAGATCGGCGAAAACAAGATCACCGCCCGCTGGCTGAACCATCCGCAGGGCTGCCTCGGATTCCGCATCGAAACCCGCGCGGGGACGGTTGTCTATGCCACGGACAACGAGCCCGGAGTGCCTTCGCTCGACCTGAATCTGCGCGAACTGGCAGCCGGGGCCGACATATTCATTAATGATGCGCAGTATTCGCCCGGGCAGTTGGCGCACGAGCGCAAAGGCTGGGGACATTCATCGTGGAGCGAAGGAGTAAAAGTGGCCCGGGAAACCGGCGTGAAAACGCTGGTCCTTTTCCATCACGATCCGGATTCGACGGACCGGGTTGTGGACCAACTGTTGCGGCAGGCGCGCGAAGAGTTCGATTCCGTTTTCGCCGCGAGCGAAGGAATGGTGATTACGCTGGGCGCGGCGAGCGAACCGGTGCAGGCGCACATGCCGGGCTCGCGTACGGCGCTGCGAAGGGAAGCGCAGTTTGAGGCATGCGTTACCGGGGTGACTGCGGAAGGACAGAAGTTTGAGGAAGACACGCTGGTGAGGGATCTTTCGATCCAGGGAGCTTTAATTTCATTGAAACACAGCCCGCGAATGCAATCGGAATTGCAAGTGGTGATGCGGGCTCCGGGTACCGACGGAGTACAGGAAATGATTTTGCGCGGTTACGTGGTGCGCATTGAAGAAGGCGCGGAGAAGGGCACAACAGCGGTGGGCGTTGTGTTTACGGACTAGATCGAAACAGAGCTGAAAGATTCCACGAAAACTCAACTCAGCTTGGCAATTTTCTGGTCGAGGTGTGCCAGGGCGGCTTCGAGTGATTTCCTGTGGTTCGGATGCGTGGCGGTTTGCAAGTCGTTGACGATTCGGGTGCGCGAAAGCTGGAGGTCCCGGCATTCCTGTTCGCGGCGCAAATCCTCGGGAGACTTGGGACCTTTGCCGGATGATGCACTCATAGACTTTTTCGCTTCCACTTGAGATTCGACATCTTTGCTCTCCCAACCGCGTGCCATGGCTCTAGTGTGACACACATCCTGCGAATGATTCGATGCTGCTGGTTGCGGGTGTTTCCGGGCCTAGGCACCCGCCGCACGTTGCTTCCGGACTATGTTCGCGGTCGAGGGGTTTGCCGCGAGAATGGATTCCTCCGCCAACCGGGCGAAGCGTTCCGCGAAAATACCGTGGTAGGAAAATTCCGCTTTGTGATCTCCCCAGCGCACCTGCAACAGCCAGCCGCTTTCGGCGGGTTCAACGCGCATGCGGGAAATCTCCGCGACGGGAATCACCACCAAAGGGTGAAAGTGGGAGTCGAGGGCCCAGATGTGTTCCGGGGAAATGAAGAGCCGGACGCTGGCGATGGGGGCGTTGCCGGGCTGGTATTCGCCGCCGCTGACGACGGTTTGCGCGCCGAGTTCGCGGGCTTTACGGTCGGTGCTGGACTCGGTCTCAGCGGGCGGAAGCAGGATGGCCGCAACAAACAGAATGAGTCCGAAAATCGCCGTCATCCAGCCGTTCCAAAGGCTCAAGGGCAGAACCACCAGTCCCGCGCCAAAGCACGCCAGCGCCACGCGGAATAACGCCCAGGAATTTTCGTTGCGGTGGAGTTGCAACAATCGGGGGAAACGCCGCAGCGCCAGAAAAAGTGCCGCGCCCAGAAAGCCGCGTAGCCTGGGCAGGAATTTTGCCTGTTCGGCGGCGATTGCGGTGGGTGTCGTGCTCATGTCCGGGGTGCCGTCTATTTTACATCAGGCTGAAGCCCTTGTATCTCCCTCATTCTGGCAAAGGCCCGGCGGACATGGGGGATGGCAATGGAGCCTCCGACGACCAGGGCAACGTTCAGGGCGTCTATGACTTCGTCACGTTTCCAGCCGACTTCGCCGCAGCGGATGAGGTGATAGGTGATGCAATCGTCGCAGCGCAGAACCATGGAAGCGACCAGGCCCAGAAGCTCCTTGGTGCGTGCGTCGAGCGGACCGGGTTCGTAGGCCTGGTGGTCCAGGGAGAAGAAGCGCTTGATGCCGAGGTGCCCGCAGTTGAGGATTTCCTCGTTCAGTTCGTTGCGAAATTTCTGAAAGTCGTCCACTTCTTTGGCCATGAATCCTCCGCTGGGAATAATCCCCTATTGTAGCGCGGCTGAATCAGCCGAGTCGCGGCAGCGGCGTTGGCTTAGTTGGCGGCCGCCAGAATTGCGCCTTTGCCGCCGATTACACTTCCGGGGCGGGCGGCGGTGGATGTACCGGAATCCCAGACGAGAACGCCGTTGACGAACACTTTTTCGATGCCCGAGGAGAGCGCTGTGGGATCGGAAAATGTCGAACGATCGATTACGGTTTGGGGATTGAACAGAACCAGATCGGCGTATGCGCCCTTTCGCAGAATCCCGCGGTCCTTCCACCCGAGGCGTTGCGCGGGCAGCGAAGTCATCTTGCGAATTGCCTCCGGCAGCGTCAGCCAATGTTTTTCCCGGACATAGAGTCCAAGCACGCGGGTGAAGGTGCCTGCGCCCCGGGGGTGCTGGGAATTCACGCCGCCATCGCTGGCCACCATCACCCAGGGTTGTTGATAGAAGGCCTTGATGTCGCTCTCAATCATGGATTGGCCGATGATGATTGCTTCGGTGTGCGCGGCGTCGCCTTCACGGATCAGGCGGATGTACATCTCCACTTCCGAGAGGCCATTGGTTTTGGCCAGTTCGGCAATGGTGTGCCCGGCGTAGGATTTGTTGGGAGAAAACTCGGTGATAGTGATGTGCGAACCGCCGCCGTAGCTTTCGAGCGCCGCCGCGACGCTTTTCGGATTTTCGTACTGTTTGTCCGGAACGACGACCTTCAGATTGGAATGCCACGCGTCGTAGGGATAGCAATCGGCCAGAAAATCCACGCCGCGCTTTCGTGCTGCTTCGATGATCTTGATGTATTGCGCCGCTTTGCCTTGCACGCCAACCGTGCCGAGTTTGATGTGGGAGTGCTCGACGGGAATGTGCGCTCGCTCGCCGATGGCGATTTCCTCCTGCAGCGCTTCGAAGGATTTGTCGGCTTCATCGCGGATGTGGGTCATGTATACACCACCACTCGCGGCGGCGACTTTGGATAGAGCAACCACCTCCTCGGTGGCGGCGTAGCTGCCTACTTCGTATTCGAGGCCGCTGGAAAGGCCCAGCGCGCCCTGGCTCATCTGCTCGCGCATCCGGTCCGCCATCGAGTGAACTTCCTGGTCGGTCGCAGTGCGCTTGAAATCCTTGCCCATCACCTGCTCGCGGATCGTGGCGTGACCGGCGAATGAGCCGACGTTTACCGCCGCCGGGTGGTCCTGCATCTGGTGAAACCATGAGGCCAGCGGCCATGGCGATTCACCATCCGCACCGATAATGAGCGTGGTGATGCCTTGAGAAACCTGCGTTTCTGCCGCCAGGTCTTTGGGCAGGCCTTCTTCGGAATGGTTGTGAATGTCAATGAAGCCGGGGGCGAGAACCAAACCGTGCGCATCCAAAGTTGGTTCACCCGGTTGCGGATCCAGTTTGCCGATGGCTGCGATCCGGTTTCCTGTGATGCGGACGTTTGCGGGATAGAGCGGGGCTCCGGTGCCGTCGGCCACTTGCGCATTCAAGATCAACAAGCTTTCCGGCATTTTCTGGGAGTAAGAGGGAAGAAGCGCTGCGCATCCGATGAGCAGCATGGAAAGAAAAGCGATTTTTGGCCGAATCATTTCTGACATGGTTCCTTTGCGAATCGGTGGAAGTTTGCGTTGCCCGGAAAAGATAGCATGCCTGGCAGAGTTTCGATGTTCCCGCGTACAGATCGCAACCGGGACTAGAGGACAACTTCGGTCAAGGCTTTGTGCGCGAGGTCGGCGGCGCCGGGCTTTCCGGTGAGAACAAGATTGGCCCATTCGACCCCGGCGTGGGAGATACGCACGGCTTCGCTCGTGAGGGATTCGGGGCCGCCGGAATCGGAGTTGCCGAAGAAGATGCGTTCCATGGGCTTCGAGGCGATCATGCGGTTTTTCGTGTATTGGCCGGGGACGGCCATGAACATGGGATGGCCGCGGCGGTAGATGCGTATTTCCACCGGATCGACGTTGAATTCGGGGAGCAGGCCCTGGAAATCTTTCAGGGCTTTCGCGGCGAGGGTTTTGCACTCGGCTTCTTCAAGAAGGGTGGAGCGCTCAGATTCGCGCAGCGGCGTGTAGAAGGTGAGGATGTTGTACTTGGGCTTGTAGCCGGGATTGTTGCGGATGGTCCAGTCGGCGACGATGAAGTCCGTGAAAACTTTTCCGGGGCACCAGTTGTCGTAGCCTTTGCGGTAGACGGGCTTGTCAAAAATCATGTTGATCATCGGATAGGGTGCGTAGCGCATGCGGCGCATGGCCTGCTTCTGTTCGTTGGGCAGGCCGGTGACGAGGCGCGAGGTGATGTATTTCGCGGTGCACATCAGGACCACTTTTGCGGTGACGGTGGTGATTTTGTCGCCCTGCACGTAGGTGACGCGGACTTCGTCCTTGTCGGGAACGACGGCGATGACGGTGGCGTCGCTAAGCATGCGTTCACCGTAGTGCGGCTTGAGCGTCTCGACGAGCTTGTGCGTAATACAGCCGAGGCCGCCGGGAAGAATCACGCGCTGGTCGTCGAGTCCTTGAATGAGATATTGCGTGTCGGCGATGCCGATGAGTGCGGAGGTGTCTTCCGAAAAAGCGCCCCAGTTCGAGGGGCCGTAGGCGTCCCACAGTTTGGTGATTTCTGGAGCGTAGGGAGCGAGATATTTTGTGAACGGCTCCTGATCGAGTTCGACCATGTTTTTCTTGATGTCAATTTTCATGACGTCGTCGCGATATTTCTTGAAGCTGGCGACGACTTCTTTCGAATAAGGAAGATCGTTGATTCCCGTGCGCCAGATGTCCGGCGAATATTTGCCGTTGTCAATGATGGGATCGGGCATGTTGATGAGCGGCATGTCCAGGCCGATCTCTTTCGCGAGCTGGTCGCCGGCGTCTCCGCGATAACCGTACGCGGCTCCGGTGCCGAAGATCTGGCCTTCGTATTCTTCCTGATAAGCGTTACCCCCGAAGTGATCTTCTTTTTCGAGAAGCAGCCAGTCTTTGCCTTTCAGGAAGTACGCGGCAGCGAGGCCGGAGACGCCGCCGCCGACGATGACGACGTCCGCTTTTTTCGTGGCGTCGGGTTTGGGAAAAGTGTGGCCGTCGCGGACCTGGTGGCACACGCCGAAGTGTTCGCCTTCGACCAGCGGCGACGCGGAAGCGCCTCCCGGTTCCTCCAGAAGAGCTTTGTCAATCGGGCATCCGGAGGCGACGGAACCGGCAACGACGTACTTGATGAAATCGCGGCGTGTGTGGGACATCGGGTCTTTCTCCTGTGGGTGGTTAAGGACGTTCAAGAAGTTCCTGCGCTTCCTTGCCGGTGGTGCGGGTGCGAATGCGGTACCAGATCAAAATCAAAATTACGGAGACAGCGAAGATCAGGGTGGAGACGGCGTTGATCTCCGGGGTGATGCCGCGGCGCAGGCGGGCCCAGATTTCGAGCGGCAAGGTGTTGTCGCGGCCGATGAGAAAGAAGGTGACGGCGATTTCGTCCATGGAAAGCGTGAAGATGAGCAGGCCGGCGGCGATCAGAGAGAGTTTCAGATTGGGCAGAGTGACACGCCAGAAAGTTTGCCAGGGTGTAGCGCCAAGGTCGAGCGAGGCTTCTTCCTGCGCGCGGTCGATTTTTTGCAGGCCCGCGAAGAGCTCCGTGGTCGCCACAGAAATCAGAGCTGTGCCCATGCCAAGAAAAACGGTCACCAAGCTGAGATGCAAACCCGCGAAGACAGCGAACATCAGCAGGGAGATGCCGGTGATGATGCCCGGCAGGATCAGCGGCAACAACACCAGCCGCCGGAAGATGGATTTGCCGGGAAATGTGGCGCGGTCGAGCGCAAGCGCGGCCAGAAGACCGAAGAGAAGAGAGAAAATGACCGTGGCCACGGCCACCAGCAAACTGTTGAGCACCGAATCCCAGATGGCAGTGTCGGCGAAGAGAAGCCGGTACCAGGCGAAGGTGAGTTGCTTTGGCGGAAAGCCGCCGACGCCGTCGCGATTGAACGAGTAGACGATGAGGACCACGATGGGCAGGTAGAGAAACGCGAAGACGAGTAACGCGTAAGCGGCGAGCAGCGGTGAACGATTGGCGTTTTTGGTTGAGCGGCTCATCGGAAGGCCCACCGTTTTTCCAGGCGCTCGGTGAAAAAGAGCAATGAGATCGTCAGCAAGAGAATGCTGACGGAGATTGCCGCGCCCAGCGGCCAGTCGTAAGAGGTGCCGAAGAGGCTTTGGACGATGTTGGCAATCATGATGCTGGAAGGGCCGCCGACGAGGAGCGGCGCGAGAAAATCGCCAAGGGTCAGCAGGAAAGCGAA
The DNA here is from genome assembly GCA_035693545.1 of Candidatus Acidiferrum sp. Lineage (GTDB taxonomy): Bacteria > Acidobacteriota > Terriglobia > Acidiferrales > UBA7541 > Acidiferrum. The sequence continues at coordinate 2,246 of DASSGJ010000339.1, read as the reverse complement.
GGTGGCGCCTGCCAACAGGCCGGGAAGAGAAAGCGGCAGGATGACGCGAAGGAAAGTGGCGCGCGAGCTGGCGCCGAGGTCGTAAGAAGCTTCGACAAGATTGCGCGGGATGTGTTCGAGTGAGGCGTAGAGCGGGAGAAAGACGAAGGGCGTGTAAATGTGCGTAAGCATGAGCACGACGGCGAAGGGGCTATAAAGAAAAAAGCTGACGGGCTCTTTCGTGACGTGAATGTACTGGAGGAATCCGTTGAGAACGCCTTCCGAGCCAAGAATTGTTTTCCATGCGTAGCCGCGGACGAGATAGCTCACCCAGAGGGGAACAATCACAAGCTGATAGAGCAGGTCTTTGCGGACACCGGCTTGGAACGACATGTAGTAAGCGAGCGGGTAGCCGAGTAACAGCGAAAGCAGCGTGACGCCGGCGGCGATGCGCATCGTGCGGAACAGGACTTCGAGGTAGACGGGATTCTGGAAGAGCTTGGCGTAGTTTTGCAGATTCCATTCGTGCGCGATCACGCCGTCGCGCACCAGCCAAAAACTGTGAGCGAGCATCAGCGCGTATGGGAGCAGCAGAAAAATGCCTACCCAGAGTAAGGGCGGCGCGGAGACGATCCATTTGTAGGCGCGCGTGTACATTTTCTTCAATCACTCGCGAACCGCTATAGCATCCGCGGGAGAAAACCAGAATTCCTGCTCGCCGGAGAGCGGGCCGCGAACGGGGATTCGCGCGCGTAGCAATTGGCCGGCGAGGTCGAGCTCCAGTTGCTCGCTGGAACCCGAGAAAATCTGCTGCCGGATGGTTGCGCGGAAGCGAACCGCGCCGGCTGGCGGGGGGCCAACGGACAATAAATGTATGGACTCTGGCCGCAAGGAAAAGAGAGCGTGGCCGGCGGGTTGAGCGCAAGACCATTGGAGCGAACCAGAAGTGGCCACGCTGTCCTTTATATAAGCGCGAAGAAGATTGGTTTGGCCGATGAATTCGGCGGTGTAGCTGGTGGCGGGCTGCGCGTAAATTTCACGGGGAGAGGCAACCTGCTCGAGTCCCCCATCCTTTAACAGCGCGATGCGGTCGGAGAGGGCCATGGCTTCGTCCTGATCGTGGGTGACGAAGAGAAAGGTGATACCGAGTTCGCGCTGCAGCGATTTCAGTTCGCCCTGCATCTGTTTGCGGAGATTGGCGTCGAGTGCGGAGAGCGGCTCGTCGAGCAAGAGGAGTTTAGGCCGATTCACGAGTGCTCGTGCAAGGGCGACGCGCTGCTGTTGGCCGCCGCTGAGTTTTGCTGGGCGGGATGCTGCGAATTCGTACATTTTCACCATCTGTAGGGCCTCATTCACGCGGCCGGGAATCTCCGATTTAGGCGCGCCACTGACTTGCAGACCATAGGCGACGTTTTCCTGAACGGTTAGATGCGGGAAGAGGGCGTAGCTTTGGAAGACGGTATTCACGCGGCGCTTGTAGGGAGGCAGGGTGTCCAGGCGCTCGCCGCTCATCCAGATTTCCCCGCTGCTCGGCTGTTCGAATCCGGCGATCAGGCGAAGCAGCGTCGTCTTACCGGAACCGCTTTCGCCGAGCATGGTTAGAAATTCCCCCGAAGCAATCTCAAGCGAGATGTGCTTCAGCACTTCGCGCGGGCCAAAACTTTTCGCGACGTTGCGAACCTCAAGCAGCACATTTCCCGAAGCCGAGCTTGTGACGGCTTGCTCCGCGCTGGGACCCGGTGGCGTCACGGAGCGGCCTTTACCTCGTTCCAGATTTCAATGTACTTCGCGCGGCGCGGCACGTCCTGCCAGAAATAGATCCGCTGCATGTAGGCGTCGGGGTCGTCCAGATGCAAACCTTTTTTCTCTGCGTCGGTCATGGATTGCGCGGCGGCGGGATTCGCCGGAGTGTAGTGGGTGATGTCGGTAACTTTCTTTTGCGTCTGCGCCTGAATCATGTACTCGAGAAAGGCATAGGCAAGGTCCTTGTGCGGACTGGCGCTGGTGATCATTAGGTGGTCAATCCAGCCCGTGGTGTTTTCCTTGGGGATCGTTTCGCCGATGGGAAAATTTGCTTGTTTCAGTTGGTTGGTCATCAGCGGCCAGCCCATGGCGGCAACCACCTCGTGATTCTGGAACAAGTTCGTCAGCTCTCCGCCGGTGGACCAGATTTTGCGAATGCTGGGCTTGAGTTCAAGCAACTTCTTCTTGACTGCCGCGAGTTCCTCGTCGGTCAAATTGTAGAGATGCGAAGGATCGGGCTTGTC
>DASSGJ010000338.1:0-5564 GCA_035693545.1 Candidatus Acidiferrum sp. | reverse complement strand
GAGAGGAAGCGAAGAACAATGGTTGGTTGCCGTGGTCCCTCCACTGCGCGGCCCGACGCGCCCAACTACGGCGCGGAAGAGAAAATCGGGCCGCTCCGGTCGGGATGACAGATTAAGAAAAGAGAACAGCCAGGAATGGCTGTGCCACAGGAGTAGTTGGGGGCAAGACGCAGTGGTTGAGATCCTTCGGCTATCCTCGTCGGATAGCCTCAGGATGACAAGCTTGGAATACGTTAAAAGAGGGGCGGCGTAAAGCCGCCCCTACGTTTTAGGACTTCGGATAGTTGGGGTCGGCTTTTACTTCTTTGATTTGGTTGGTGTGACGTTCGCTGTGGGCGGCGATCAGGAGGATGAACTGGTAGGCGTCCCACTTCTGGCCGTTGGGGCTGTCGGCGGCGTGGTCGCGGAGGCCGGGCGTAGTCTTGAGGAAAGTTTCGGTGGTGGCGCGGCTTTCGACGAAGTGGTCGATGGCGGCTTGCGGAGAGCCGAAGCGGTTGGTGGGCTTGATGGCTTCGGGAGCCTGGAATTTGGTTTTGCGTTCGGGAACGTTGGCGATGATGCCAGCATCAATGGCGGCAACGTCGCGGCCAGGGACGGCGGGGGCTTTCATGACGCCGGTTTCGACCTGGCCGCGGATGTAGTCTTCGGCAGCGGCGATGTGTTCCATGCATTCGGCGATGGACCAGCGGTCGGGAGCGGACTTGAAGGCCCATTGCGCGGGAGAGAGGTCTTTGGTGGCGTCGAGGACATCTTTTTTGGTGGACTCGAGGTACGCGAGAGCCTTGTCTTTTTCGGCCTGGGTGAGTTCCTGAGCTTGCGCGGTAAGTGCGAAGAAGAGCGCACAGACTAGCGCGAGAGCGACACTGGCTTTTCTGATCATTTCGAGAGTTCCCTTCCCTTTTTAAAAGTGAAGAGGCGGCGGAGTGCCTCTGGTAGGAGTACGTACGGGTGAGAAGGAATATAACAGGGATTTGTGGGGTTGAGGAGGAGAAAGAGAAGAATTAACACAGAGAGCACAGAGGAGGAGCGCAGAGGTCACAGAGATAAGAGAACCCCAAGAGCACAGCCAGGAATGGCTGTGCCACAAAAGCGGGGCGCGGGGCGGTGTGGTACGATTTAGAGTTCGAACGTGGAGAGAAACCTTACTTGAGCAAGAGCAAACAATCACTGACAGTTATACCGCTGGGCGGGCTGGGCGAATTCGGAATGAACATGATGGCGTTCCGATTCGGCGACGATATTCTGGTGGTGGACGCCGGGATGATGTTCCCAGAGTCGGAGTTGCTGGGCGTGGACCTGGTGATTCCGGACATTTCGTATCTGAAGCAGAACCGGGACAAGGTGCGGGCGATTGTGCTGACGCACGGGCACGAGGACCACATCGGGGCGCTGCCGTATATTTTGCGAGACCTGAATGTGCCGATCTACGGGTCGCGATTCACGCTGGCGCTGGTGAAGAAACGGCTGGATGAAGCGGGGTTGCTGGATTCAGCGAAATTGTTTGAGACGGTGCCGGGACGGCTGGTGGAGATCGGGCCGTTTGAAGTGGAATTTATTCCGGTGACACACAGCACGATTGACTGCGTGGCGCTGGCGATCCGGACACCGCTGGGCGTGGTGATCCATTCGGGGGATTTCAAGATTGATCAGACTCCGGTGGATCATTACCAGTTTGACCTGCACACATTCGCGAAATACGGGAACGAGGGCGTGCTGGCGCTGTTCAGCGATTCGACGAACGTGGAGCGGCCGGGATTTACGCCGTCGGAGCGGGTGGTGGCGCCGCGGATTGAGGAGCTGGCGCGGTCGGCGCCGCGGCGAGTGGTGCTGTCGTGCTTTGCGTCTTCGATTCACCGAATCCAGCAGGTGATTGATATTGCGGATCGAGTGGGGCGGAAGGTGGCGTTTGTCGGGCGCAGCATGGTGGACAACGTGGAGATTGCGCACGACCTGGGATATTTGCGAATACCGGATGGGATGGTGGTGAGGCCGCAGGATATCCGGAGCTTTGAGCCGCGGAAATTGATTGTGCTGGCGAGCGGGTCGCAGGCGGAGCCGATGTCGTCGATGTCGCGGATTGCGGTGGACAATCACCGGTTCGTGACGATCGATGAGAACGATACGGTGATTTTGTCGGCGAGAATTATTCCGGGGAATGAGAAGGCGATTTTCCGGATGCTGGATCACATGTTCCGGCGGCGGGCGCTGGTGTATTACGACAATTCGGCGGGACCGATTCACGTTTCGGGACATGCGAGCCAGGAAGAGCAGAAATTGCTGCTGCAACTGGTGAAGCCGAAATATTTTATCCCGGTGCACGGAGAGTACCGGCATTTGTTCCGGCATGCGGCGCTGGCGCACCAGTTGGGCGTGGTGAGCGGCGAGATCATGCTGCTGGAAGATGGGAAATGCGTGGAGTTTACAGAGGATGGGGCGTACCGAAGGGATCCGGTGACGGCTGGGCGGGTGCTGGTGGATTCGGGATCGCTGGAAGAGATTGAAGAGATTGTGGTGCGCGACCGGAAACATTTGTCGGAAGAGGGAGTGGTGATTCCGATTATCGCGATTGACAAGCATACGGGGAAGGTGGAATCGGCACCGGAAATTGTGACGCGCGGGTTGATGAGCGAGAACGGGAACGAGATGCTGGCCGGGGCGCGGGAAGTGGTGGCGCGGACGGTGGAGAACTCGAACCTGGAGGAGCGGGCGGACTGGTCGGTGATTAAGGAAAAGATTCGCGTGGATTTGAAGAGGTACATCAACAAGCAGACGTCGAAGAGGCCTTTGATTTTGCCGGTGATTTTGGAAGTGTGAGGATAGTGACTGGTGATCGGTGACTGGTGACTAGTGTGTTGAATGCGGTGATACGACCTGCCTGAATTAAATGAAACAAAGTCAGTTTGGAGAGCATAGGCTAGAATCGTACGCTTATGGAACAAATGGAGACGGGTGTATTGAGTGGCGGAGGCGCGACGGGGCCTGAGAATCCGGTGGCGGCTTCGAGGGCTACGTTTGTTTTTATTATTGTGACAGTGACGCTGGATTTTCTGGCGTTTGGGATTATTGCGCCGGTTTTGCCGAACCTGATTATTCATTTTGAGGGCGGGAACATGGCGCGGGCGGCGGCGATCACCGGGTATTTCGGGTTCGCGTGGAACTTGATGCAGTTTATGTTTTTGCCGGTGCTGGGGGCGTGGAGCGACCGGTTCGGGCGGCGGCCGGTGATCCTGATTTCGTGTTTGGGATTGGGGCTGGATTACATATTTATGGCGTTGGCGCCGACGTTGCGTTGGTTGTTTGTGGGGCGATTGATCAGCGGGATTACGGCGTCGAACGTGTCCACGGCGTTCGCATACATTACGGACGTTACTCCGGCGGAAGAACGCGCAAAGAAATTCGGGTTGTTGGGGGCGGCGTTTGGTTTGGGGTTTGTGATCGGGCCGGCGGTGGGCGGATTGCTGGGTCATTACAACCTGCGGGCGCCATTCTGGGCGGCGGCGGGATTGAGCCTGGCGAATTTCCTGTACGGAATTTTTGTGCTGCCGGAATCATTGCCGGCGGAGAAGCGCGCCAAGTCGGCGTGGCACATGGCGAATCCGCTAGGATCGCTGACGCTGTTGAGGTCTCATCCGGAATTGGCGGGGCTGTCGGTGGTGGTGTTCCTGTACTACCTGGCGCACCAATCGTTGCAGAACGTCTGGGTGCTATATACCGAGTACCGGTATGGGTGGAACACGAGGAGCGTGGGGATTTCGCTGGCCTTGGTGGGGGTGTGCGCGGTGATTGTGTCGGGCGGACTGGTGGGGCCATACGTGAAGAAATTTGGAGAGCGATTCAGCCTGGTGAGCGGATTGTTTTACGGATTTTTGGGTTTTGCGGGATTTGGACTGGCGTGGAGAGGTTGGGGAGCGCTGGCGGCGGTTCCGTTTATTGCGTTGTGGGGAGTGGCGGGGCCGGCGATGCAATCGCTGATGTCGCAGAGGGTGGATGCAACTTCGCAGGGGAAATTGCAAGGGGCGATCAATTCTCTGCGGGCATTGACGGGGATGGCGGGACCGCTGCTGTTTACACAGGTGTTTTCGGCGGCGATTGCGACGACGGCGAGGGTGAACATACCTGGGGCGGCGTATTACCTGGCGGCGTTGATATTGGTGGGAGCGTTGTTGGTGGCTGTGGGGGTGACGAGGGGCGCGGCGAAGCGCGAGGAAGCGGCGGCGTAAAAGGAGAAGAGTTAGCGGAGAGGGCGACGGTAAGAACGCGGAGTACACAGAGAAGTGATCGCGAGAGAGCGCCGGTTGCCGCGGTCCCTCCACTCCATGGCCGGCGCGCCGCGGACGGCGCGGAAGAGAAGACCGGCCATTCCGGTCGGGATGACAGAAAAACCAGGAGAAACCCAAGAGCACATCCAAGAATGGCTGTGCTCTAAGTTTGCATTTTTATAGTAATGTGACACAATGCGGCCAATAGACGGGCGTCAGCCGAAGAGGCGGCCTAAAGCCGCCCCTACATCATGTACACATTCATTGGGTCTGTTCCTGCCGGAATGATCCGAAACGAGGATTGATATGAGTTCACCTGCAATGCAGCCGGAGCAAGTGATTGCCACGCTTCCACCGATGAAACTGTTTATCGGGGGGAAGTGGGTGGATAGCGATACGAAGGAACAGATTGATGTGATCAGCCCGGCTACGGGGAAATTGCTGGCGCGGATTCCGCACGCATCGGCGGGCGATGTGGCGCGGGCGGTGGAGTCGGCGCGGGCGGCATGGGATGGCTGGAGGATGACGGCTCCGTTTGAACGGGCGGCGGCGTGCCACCGGATTGCGGACCGGATCATGGCGCGGAAGGAACAGATTGCGGCGGTGATTTCGCTGGAGCAGGGGAAACCATACTTTGCGGAGGCGCTGCCTGAGGTGGAAGAGACGGCGGAGAATTTCCGGATTGCGGCGGAGGATGTGAAGCGGCTGGAGACGCCGATTATTCCGGCGCGCGATCCGAATAAGAGGTTGTTCACGTTCAAAGTGGCGATCGGGACGTGGGGGATTATTACGCCGTGGAACTTCCCTACCGTGATTCCGTCGGAATATTTCGGGCCGGGACTGGCAGCGGGAAACACGATTGTGTTCAAGCCGGCGGAGCAGACGCCGCTGGCGGCGTTTTTGATGACTCAGTGCATTGAGGAAGCCGGATTGCCGCCTGGCGTATTTAATCTGATTACGGGCGACGGGCCGACGACGGGCGATGCGCTGGTGTCGCATCCGGGGATTGACGCGATTGGATTGACTGGGGAGACGACGACGGGGGATACGATCCAGCGGCGAGCCGGCGTGAAGAAGCTGTTGATGGAGTTGGGCGGTAACGGGCCGCAGATTGTTTTGGAGGACGCGGATTTGCCGCGGGCGGCGCGGGCAGCGGCTTTTGGAGCGTATTTCAATGCGGGGCAGGTTTGCTGCGCAACGGAACGCGTGCTGGTGGACAAGCGAGTGCATAAGGACTTTCTGGATTTAGTGATTCAGGAGGCGAAGAACATCCGGGTGGGGGATCCGCTGGCGCAGGGCGTGACG
>DASSGJ010000337.1:0-6573 GCA_035693545.1 Candidatus Acidiferrum sp. | reverse complement strand
GGAAGTACAGCGCCGCCGCAATCACCGCCGCCAGCAGCACTCCGCCCAGCCACACCGTCCATTTCGGGTTCATGGCTGTGCGCTCCCGCCGGGCACGGGCCCACCCGGAACCACAATGCTTGGCACAACGTACGTAGGACGAAAATCAGTCAGGCCGCGCGCGATGGCTTCGGCCACGCCGGGAACCATGCGGTCCAGTTCCGCGCGCTCTTTCACCGACACGCTGGAAATTTCCACGGCGATTGCGGGCGCGGCTGTGGTGCGCAGCTGCCGCACGGGCGCGGTCTGCAGCGTGTCCGGCGATCCTTTGAAGCGCTTCGACAATTCCTGCTGCACCAGGTCGCCCATCTTCCGGCTCAAACTCAGAAACGGCGCCTGCGCCCGGTCCCACGGAATCAGCCCGGTGATGCTGCTGGGAACCGGCGTTTCGGGTTCGACGTAAACGCGCGCCGTGCCCGTCAGCCCGGTCGAAGCAATGTGCAGCGTGATGAAGACCGCGCCGCGTTGCGCGTTCGCTCGCGCGGAACGGTCGTCGAACGAAGGATTGTCGTTGCCTTCGCGCGTGAGAAGGACCTGAAAGCCCTGGGCCTCCAGCGCTCGCTTGGTCGCGGTGGCGAATTGCAGAACCTCATCACTCTCGGTGATGCCTTCCGTGCCCCGCGCTCCCGGATCCGTGCCGCCGTGCGCGGGATCAAGCACGACGACATTCAGGCTGGAGCGCCCTGCGGCCGCCGCCGAAGTGCCGGCCGTTTGCGAAGGTGTGGTGTTCACCGCCTGCGCAACTTTCGCTCCCGGGTTGCTGCCGCTACCTGCCTGTTGAGGGACAGCCCATGCCAACGCGACGCCGCACAGCGCCGCGCCAAGCAGCCCTGCGCCAAGAAATTGCGAAGGAGTAGGAGAAAATCTCACGCCCAGCAGGATACCAAATCTCGGCGCCCTCGTTGTTTCGAAGAGGTGGACGACACGCTGAAGAGGGAACCCTTTTGAGTGCGGAGGCGGAGCCTCCGCCTTTAAGGTGGCAGCTTTGAGGCGGCGTTAGGTGAGTGCAGTAGGTTTAAATCGTAAAGCGGGAGCTTTGCTCCCGCACTCAAAAAAAGCCCGGCTGGGAGCCGGGCCTAGAGCCAAATGAGTTTGGCAGCTATTTAGTCGGCCGCTGCACCTTGCGGAGATGCTGCAGATGCGAAGCGAGCCTGAATTTTGCGTGTCGGATAGTACAACGCGAAGCCCCCCACCACGATAATCATGCCGAAGAGCAGGCCGTTCATGCCGAGGATGGTTTCGCGGTCGCTTTCGACCAGCGACAGCAGCAGCAAGCCCAGCGGAAAGATCCCACAAGTGATTGCCCCAGCCATCCCGCCGGGGACGCGGAACTCCCGCTTCAGCTCTGGCTCGCGGACGCGCAGCACCACCAGCGTCACAAACTCCAGCATCAGCGCCGCGCCGTACAACATAATGTCCAGCGTCACCAGGCGCTTGAAGCCCAGGCCCAGGCACAGCGCCCAGCAGCTGGCCAGCACCACGATGGCCACCCACGGCGTTTCGTTCTTGCGGGTCACTTTGCCGAACACTTTCGGCATCATGCCGTCCTTGGCCATGGCCAGCGGCAGGCGCGAATAGCTCATCACCAGCGCGTTGAACATGCCGAACGCGCTCATCATCCCGCCGATGGTCACCATGAACCGCAACCATTCGAAACCCATCACCTTGCCGCCCAACTGTCCGGCAATCGCGGCCCACGAACCGTCCTCCGAAAACGCGGAAGCCGGGGTCCCGGTGAAATAAACCGCCAGAAACGGCAATACATAGGTCAGCGAAACCAGAATGACCGCCGCGATCATCGCCTTCGGATACGTGCGCTGCGGCCGCTCGACTTCCTGCGCGATGGTCGAGGCGTTATCCCAGCCCATGTAATTCCACATGGCCACAAGGATCGCGCCCAGCAGGCCAACGCCCGCGCTAGTCGAAGCTGCATGCGGCTCCCCGGCAAACGCGCCGAGTTTGACCGGCGTCAGCAGAACAATCAGCCCGAACGGCAGCGACAGCAAAAAGAACAGCCACAACGAGGTGATGCCCACCACGCGGATCCCCGCCAGATTCAGCGCCGCGCAGGCCACCACCACAAACAAGCCCGCGAGGATTCCGTGATTCCCCTCGCCAAACCACGGCGACATCTGTTTCAAATAGAAAACGAACAAGGTCGGGTAAATCGCCATATCAAAGATGCTGGCGGCCAGCGAAAGCCACGCTTCCTGGAAGCCCCAGAAATTACCCAGCCCGCGGCGCACCCAGGCGTAGTAGCCGCCTTCATGCGGCAGCGCGCTCGAAAGTTCTCCGATCATGAACGCCGTCGGCAGGCACCACAGCACCGGAAGAAACAGCAGTACCAGAATGCCGCGGCCATAGCCGGCGCCCGAAATAATCGCCTCGGTGCCGTACGTTCCGCCGGACACCATGAAGAACGTGGCGGCAACCAAAGGCCAGAGCGTCAGTTTTGCGGCTCTCTTTTTGGTGAGTTGAATTGCTTGGGAAGGAATTTGGGCTGGCAGGGATAAAGTGCTCAATTTTTTTCTCTCGTCCTCCTAAAGTGACTCTCGCTTTCCAATTTCTCGAAGCAAGCTCACCTTTCGAAGAATACAGTCTCTGTTCTTGCATGCAAGAAAAAAATGAGTCCCGGCGAAAAATTTTTCCGGTGAGCTACTCGTACTTCAGTACTAGACGATTCGTTCCGCCCGCAAAGCTGAGCATGCACAAACCCGAACGGCTCACCCCGGGCTGTCTCTGGCCGTCTATCGGCTGTGATAAACTCCGCCAGTCATTTTTCATTTCCATTTTCACCGGAGTCATCCGCATGAAGCTTCGCCTGTCAGTCCTCTCCGCACTTTTTCTTCTGGCAAGTTCCATTACTACCGCACAGCAACCCGCCGCCCCGCGTCCTGTCACCGTGGACGACCTCTTCGGCGTAAAAGAGGCGCATGAACCGCAAATCACGCCCGACGGCCAGGCGATCGCCTTCACCGTCGCCTCAAGGTCGTTGAAAGAAGACAAACCCGAGTCGCGGATCTGGATGGTGCCAGCCGCCGGCGGCGACGCCATCCCGCTTACCGCCGAAGGCGTGGCTTCCTCCCACCCGCGCTGGTCGCCGGACGGCAAATTTCTGGCGTTTCTCTCCGCGCGCAAGGATGCCGGGGGCAACGAAGAGAAAACCCAGGTCTACCTGCTCAATCGCCAGGGCGGTGAAGCGCAGCGTTTGACGAATACCGCTCAGGATGTGGAGGAGTTCGAATGGGCTCCGGACAGCAAACAACTTGTCTTGATTCTTCGCGATCCCTCGCCCGAGGAACTGGAAGCCGGCGCCAAGAAAGCCAAGGGCGCTGACGACGGCGCCGCGAAAAAGTCCAAGGCCCAGCCTCCCTGGGTCATTGACCGGTTGCAGTTCAAGACCGACAACGTCGGCTACATTGACCGCCGCCGGACCCACCTCTACGTCTTTTCTCTGGCCACCAAGGCCCAGCGGCAGGTGTCCTCCGGCGATTACGACGACTCGCAACCCGCCTGGTCGCCCGATGGCAAGTCGCTCGCCTTCGCCAGCAATCGCAGCAAGCCGGATCCCGACCGCACCTATAACTCCGACATCTGGGTGGTGGCCGCCGACAATATGGACCAGGGCGCTCACCCCGTTCAGGTCACCAATTTCCCCGGACAGAAGGATCACCCCGTCTGGTCGCCCGACGGCAAGTGGCTCACCTATTCGGCGTCCACCGACCTGAAGCTCTTCTACTACGCCACCAAACATGTTGCTGTCTCGCCAGCCGCCGGCGGCGAGGCCAAGATTCTGACGAAGAGCTTTGACCGCATGGCCACCGAACCGCGCTTTGCGCCGGATGGGAAATCCATTTACTTCATCGCCGATGATGACGGTACCCAGACCGTAGCCCAGGTCAACCTCGCGGACGGAAAAGTCAGCCGCGCCATCGGCGGCCGCCTTTCCGTGGAAGGCTATTCGTTTTCCAAAGAGGGCATGCTCGCGGCAACGATCTCCACCACCGACAGGCCCTACGAGGTATTCACGATTCCGGGCGGCAAGCTGACCCGGCTAACCCATCTCAACGACGAGTGGCTGGCCCAACATAAGGTAGTCAAAGGTGAATACGTTTCGTTCAAATCCAAGGATGGAACGGAAGTCCACGGCTACCTCTATAAGCCGGTGGATTACGTGCCGGGGAAAAAGGTTCCCACCATCCTCCGCCCCCACGGCGGCCCTGTCGAAGAATACGAGGACGAGTTCTTTGAGCTCGCGCAGCTTCTTGCGGCCAACGGCTATGCCGTGCTGCTGCCCAATCCGCGCGGCTCTTCGGGCTACGGCCAGGATTTCTGCAAAGCCATTTTCGCCGATTGGGGGAACAAGGATTTCCAGGACGACATGGCCTTCGTGGACTTCGCTTTGGCGCAAGGCCTGGCGGACCCGGACAAACTGGGCGTCGGCAGCTGGTCGTACGGCGGAATCTCCACCGACTTCATCATTGGCCAGACCAACCGCTTCAAAGCGGCCATCAGCGGCGCCGGAGCGGCCAACTTCACCAGCATGTGGGGCCACGACGAATACCAGCGCGAGTACGTGCTCGAGCTTGGCTATCCCTGGGAGAACCAGGCGCTTTGGGACCGTATCGCTCCGTTTTATCGAGTGAAAAACATCGTTACGCCGACCCTCTTCGTGGGCGGCAGCATTGATTGCAACGTTCCGGTCCTTGGCGGCGAACAGATGTATCTCGCGTTGAAGGAATTGGGCCGCGAGACCATGCTGGTCGTTTATCCGGACGAATACCACGAGTTCAAGACGCCGTCCCATATAAAGGACCTGCACGAGCGTTATCTCGCCTGGTATGCGCACTACGTGAAAGCCGACGGTTCCCCCGCGCGCCCCGCGCCCAGCAAAGAAAAGCAGCCGGCAGACTGATCGTTGCAATGCGACGATGTCTCTGGGAACAAAAGATATGAATGACTATTTGCTTCAACCAATTGGATGGATTCGGTCCGAACTAAAAAACACGAAAGATGCGCCGCGATTCTATACCGAGGGGGCGCCCAACGCTCGGTTGGAGTTGAATGCAGGCCTTTCGGATGCCATGGACGGCATCAAAATCGGCGACGACATCGTGATCATCACCTGGCTGCACCTGGCGAACCGCGAAACCCTGAAGGTGCATCCACGCGGCGATCTCGGCCGCCCGAAAAGAGGAGTGTTTTCCACGCGCTCGCCGCATCGTCCGAATCCGCTTGGTCTTCACCGGGCCAAGGTCTTGGCCATCGACAAGAATGTTGTCTCCATCGGCCCAATCGAGGCAATCGACGGAACGCCGGTGGTGGACATCAAGTGCGTGGTTAAACCGCTGGCTGACGACTAAGGGCCGCGAATCCCGCAGCCAATTCCGGATTGCGCTTTGCCAGCCGCCGAAGCTCGCGCTATCCTCCTTACGTTCCTGGAGGAAATGGATGCGAGTTCCGCTCAAAGTTCTTGGTGTGTTGTGTCTGCTGGTCGTTGCCTTCCCCGTTTTTTCCATTCGCGCGCAACAATACGATCCGAAACTCTATTCCGAAATGCGCTGGCGCTGCATTGGCCCCTTTCGCGGCGGGCGTACCGTGGCCATCAGCGGCGTTCCGCAGCAGCCAAACGTCTTTTACATGGCCGCGGTGAACGGTGGCGTGTGGAAGACCACCGACTTCGGCAACACCTGGTTCCCGATTTTCGACGACCAGACTTCCGGCTCCGTCGGCGCGCTGGCGGTTGCGCCCTCCGACCCCAACATTCTTTATGTCGGAAGCGGCGAAGGCCTCCAGCGGCCGGACCTTGCGGTCGGCGACGGCTTTTATAAATCAACCGACGCCGGAAAGACCTGGGCGCATCTAGGCTTGCGCGACGCACAACAAATCACGGCCATCGTCGTCGATCCGAAGAATCCTGACCGCGTGTTCGTCGCCGTACAGGGCCATCCTTATGGGCCGAATAAAGAGCGCGGCATTTTTCGTTCGCTCGACGGCGGAAAAACCTTCGAAAAAGTTCTCTACAAGGATGAAAACACCGGTGGCGCCGACCTTGTCATGGATCCAGGCAATTCGCAGGTGCTCTTCGCGGCGCTCTGGGCCGCCCGCGTTGCCCCGTGGGAAATTCGCAGCGGCGAGTCGTTCGTGATCCCAGGCGGCGGCCTTTACAAATCCACCGATGGTGGCGCCACCTGGCGGCAAATCACCAAGGGCCTCCCCGGCGCGGACGATGTGGTCGGCCGCATCGGCATCGCCATCGCTCCCGGCAATTCGAAGCGCATGTATCTGACCGCTGAAGCGAAAAAGGAGCCGGGCATTTATCGCTCCGACGACGCCGGCGAAAGCTGGCAGCGCGTGAACGATGATCACCGCATCGGCGGCCGGGGTCCCGGTGCGATGGGGATCGCGGTTTCGCCCGACAACGCCGACGTGATTTATGTCGCCAACACCACCACGTGGAAATCCACCGACGCCGGAAAAACGTTCACCGGATTCAAAGGCGCTCCGGGTGGCGACGACTACCAGCGCCTCTGG
>DASSGJ010000336.1:0-18787 GCA_035693545.1 Candidatus Acidiferrum sp. | reverse complement strand
CGTGAATTTGCGCATTGCCACTCCGGCAAGTTACGCGCCGCCGCAGGACGTGCTGGCCGACGCGAAGCGCGTGGCGAAGGAGACTCGCGCGAAGATCGAGCTTTTTACCGATCCCGCCGAAGCGGTGGAAGGCACGCAGGCGGTCTACACCGATTCGTGGACCAGCATGGGCTTTGAAGCCGAAGAAAAGATGCGGCGCCAGATTTTCAAGCCATACCAGGTGAATCGCAAGTTGATGGAGCAGGCCGGACCCGGAGCGCTTTTCATGCACTGCCTTCCGGCGCACCGCGGGCAGGAAGCCACAGACGAAGTGCTCGATGGCCCGGCATCCGTGGTGCTGCAGCAATCGGAAAACCGCATGTACGTGCAGAAGGCGATTCTGCACGCGCTTTATACCTGATATCGTGTTTCATCACGAAGGAGAAATCACAAAGTGAAGCCGCAAGCCGCAAAACCAAAGAAAGTTGTTCTTGCCTATTCCGGCGGTCTGGATACTTCCATCATCATTCCCTGGCTGCGCGAGAATTATGGCTGCGAAGTGATCGCCATGATTGGCGACGTTGGCCAGCAGGAAGACCTGCAGGCCGCGCACAAGAAAGCTCTCGCGACCGGAGCTTCCTCGGCTTACATCGAAGACCTGCGGGAAGAGTTTATCCGCGACTACATCTGGCCGACCCTGCGGGCCGGCGCGGTTTATGAGCACACTTATCTCCTCGGCACTTCGATGGCGCGGCCGGTGATTGCGAAGCGACAGGCGGAACTCGCGTTGCAACTTGGCGCAGACGGGCTTTCGCACGGCTGCACCGGCAAGGGCAACGACCAGGTGCGCTTCGAACTGGCGTACAAGGCCATCGCGCCGAATGTGCAGATCATCGCCCCCTGGCGCGAGTGGGACATTGATTCGCGCGAAGACGCCATCGCTTACGCGGAAAAGCACAAAGTGCAGGTGGAACAGAGCAAGAAAAATATCTACAGCCGCGACCGCAACATCTGGCACCTGAGCCACGAGGGCGGCGAGCTGGAAGATCCCGCCAACGCGCCGAATGAAGCCATGTGGCAGTGGGTGGTTTCGCCGGAAAAGGCGCCGGACAAAGCCGAAGAAGTCGAGATCGGCTTCGAAGCCGGCACACCGGTTTCTGTGAACGGCAAAAAACTTGGCCCGATTGATCTGCTGAATACGCTAAACGAGATCGCGGCGAAGCATGGCATTGGGCGCACGGACCTGGTCGAAAACCGCCTCGTTGGCATGAAATCGCGAGGGGCGTACGAAACGCCAGGCGGCACGCTGCTGGTGACTGCACACCAGGAGCTCGAACGCCTGACCGTTGACCGCGAAACCGCGCATTTCCAGCAGGCGCTTTCGGTGCGCTATGCGGAGCTCGTTTACTACGGCTTGTGGTTCTCGCCGCTGCGCGAGGCGCTTGACGGTTTCTTCAACGTGGCGCAGCAGCGCGTCACCGGCTCGGTCGGGCTGAAATTGTGGAAGGGCACCCTGAACGTTACGAAGCGGCTCTCGCCTTACTCGCTCTATCGCGCGGACCTCGCCAGCTTCACGATGGGCCGTTACAACCCCAAAGACGCCGAAGGTTTCATCAACCTTTTTGCCTTGCCGGTCACCGTGCGGCCGAAAGCAAAAGCCGAAGGCAGCAAAAGCTGATTCCTCCTTGTAGGGGCACGATATATCGTGCCCCTGCAACTGAGAACTTCCCATGACCCAACGCAAAGACGATCGGCTGTGGGGAGGGCGGTTTGAAAACGCGCCGGACGCGCGCTTCGACGCCTTCCAGCGGTCATTTGCGTTCGATCGCCGGCTGCTGCCTTATGAAATTGCCGTGGATCGCGCCTGGGCGAAGGCTTTGCAGTGCGTCGGTATATTCAGCGAGACGGAAGTGCGGCAGACTCTGGCGGCCCTCGACAAAATTTCTGCGCGGGCCGAAACGGACAACAATTGGTTGGACTCTTCGACCGCGGAAGACGTTCACCAGTTCGTAGAAAACGCGCTTGTCGAAGAACTTGGGCCGCTCGGCTGGAAACTGCACACCGGGCGCAGCCGTAACGAACTGGTGGCCACCGATTTTCGGCTGTTCGTTATTGATGCGGCAACCGAAACCCGGAAGGCAGTGCTCGCGCTAATTAATGGCTTTCTCCTGCAGGCCAAAGCAAACCTGAAAGTCCCGATGGCGGGCATGACTCACATGCAGCATGCCCAGCCGATTCTGCTTTCACATTTCCTGATGGCGCACGCGGAAGCTTTCTCGCGCGACCTGACACGTTTGCAACACGCCGCTGCGGGCGCGGACGCCTGCCCGATGGGCTCGGGCGCGCTGGCGGGATGTTCTTTTGCGATTGACCGCGCGGCCTTGGCGAAGGAGCTCGGCTTTTCGCGCATCACGGCCAACAGCCTCGACGCCGTCAGCGACCGCGACTTCGCCCTCGACTATCTTTTTGCGCTGGCCGGCATTGCCACGCACCTTTCGCGCCTCGCGGAAGATTTTGTATTGTTCGCCTCGCAGGAATTTTCCTACGTCATCCTTCCCGACGAATATTCCACGGGCAGCAGCCTGATGCCGCAGAAGAAAAACCCCGATGCCTGGGAGCTTTTGCGCGGGAAGACCGGCCGCATCACAGCTGCGCTCTTCAGCCTCTTCACCACGCTGAAGGGATTGCCATCCAGTTACCAGCGCGATTTGCAGGAAGACAAAGAAGCGCTGTTTGCCGCCCACGACCAGATGGAAGACATGATTTGGGTCGCGCAGGGTGCTTTGGTCGCCACGAAGTTTCGCGCCGACCGGCTCTGCGCCGCTGCTTCGAATCCGGCGCTGTTTGCAACCGACGCCGCCGATTACCTGGTGCATCGCGGCGTGCCGTTTCGCCAGGCCCACGACCTCGTCGGCAAAGTGCTGCGCGAGGCGGAGAAGCAGGGCAAGCCCTGGACGCAGCTTTCGCTCGAAGATGTCCGGAAGATTTCGCCTCTTTTTGAGCAGGATTTTTTGCAAGGCCCTTCCGTCGAAAGCGCCATCGCCACCAAAGTTGTCCCCGGGGGTACGGCGGAAGAGTCGGTTCGAGCAGCTATCGCACAACTGGAACTAAAACTCAAACAACTGGAGAGCAAGCCATGAGCCTGACGTCGAGCATCTTTACGCTGCAATCCGCATCGCATCGCACGGAGGATCGGAGGTCCCTTCCGTGAGCGTCGTTCCCGGTTGGCGGATCCTGATTCCATGAAGCACGCCCTCTCCGAAGCCGCCCTCCCGCTGGGATTTCGCTTTTCAGCCACCGCGTGCGGACTGAAAAAAACCGGGGCGCTGGACCTCGCCCTGTTCTCGAGTGACGTTCCTGCCTCCGCCGCCGCTGTCTTCACGAAAAACCTGGTTGTCGCCGCGCCCGTGGTTGTTTCAAAGGCCAATCTGGTCGCCTCGAAGGGCCGCATGCGCGGGGTAATCGTGAACGCGGGCAACGCGAATTGTGCCACGGGTGAAGCGGGCTATGCCGTTTCGGTAAGAACCGTCGAAGAAACCGCGCGCCGGCTGCGCTGCCAACCGCGCGAACTGTTTGTCTGCTCCACCGGCGTAATCGGCGTGCCTTTGCAGATTGAAAAAATTCTTCGCGCGCTGCCGGGAATTGTGCAGAACCGGCGCCCCTCCGCGCGCTCTTTCGCGGAATTGTCTCTCGCCATTTGCACCACGGACACGCGGCCCAAGACGGCCTCGGAATCGTTCAAAATGGCGGGTAAACGCGTGCACCTGGTCGGTTGCGCCAAGGGCGCAGGCATGATCCACCCCAACATGGCCACCACTCTGGCTTTCGTTGTCACGGACGCGGCCATTTCGCCTTCGCTCCTGCAGAAAACTTTGCGTGAGGTGACGCAGCGGACATTCAACTCCATCAGCATTGATGGCGACACCTCGACGAATGACACACTTCTAGTTTTGGCCAACGGGGAATCCGGCGCGCCGGCGATTCAGGCGAATTCGACCGCGCATCGCAAGTTCAAAAAAGCCCTTGAGGAAGTCTGCCATTCGCTGGCCCTACAGATCGTGGCGGATGGCGAAGGGGCGCAGAGGGTGATTGAAATTGCCGTGCGCGGCGCAAAAACCGAAGCGGCGGCTCGGCAGATTGCGCAAACCATCGCCACATCTCCGCTCGTCAAGACTGCGTTCGCCGGCGGCGACCCCAACTGGGGCCGCATTTTCGCGGCGGCCGGGCGCTCCGGCGTGAAATTCAATCCAGACCTGGTGGATATCCAGATGGCGGGCATCCCGGTGCTGCGGCGGGGACAGCCGCTGGATTTCAACGAGCGCGCCGCAAGCAATCGCTTGCTCGAAAAGCATGTGAACATTCTTGTGGATCTGCACGCGGGCCGCGGCGCTGCCAGTTATTGGACCTGCGATTTCACAGCGGAATACGTGCGAATCAACGCAAGCTACCGCACATAGAAAGCGCGATTGTAGCGGCCGCCTTCTGAGGCGGGCGCCTTTTGTGGCATGAGTTCTCTACGTTTTCCATTTCCAGCCGGCGAACTGTTCACGCAAGGCGACCTTCTTGAATTTGCCGACGCTGGTTCGCGGGATCGCCTCGACGAACACGAAGGCATCCGGTAGCTGCCAACTGGCGAAGGACTTCGCCAGAAATTCCCGCAGTTCCTGTTCGGTGACGGTGGCGCCGTCGCGCAAGACCACGGCCGCGAGCGGCCTCTCCTGCCATTTCGGATGCGGCACCCCAACGACGCACGCTTCCTTGACCGCCGGGTGCGCCATCAGCGTGTTTTCCAGATCCACGGAGCTGATCCATTCGCCGCCGGACTTCACCAGGTCCTTCGCCCGGTCAACCAGCCGGATATATCCTTCGGGGTCCAGCATGGCGATGTCGCCGGTGCGAAACCAGCCGTCCTCGCTCCATCGTTTTGCCTGGTCTGGCGCATCGTAGTAGCTGCCCGCGACCCACGGCCCGCGCACCTCGAGTTCTCCAGCGGTTTCGCCGTCCCATGGAGCCACGACGCCTTCCTTCACGACGCGCACCTCGACAAACGGAGCGGGCCATCCCTGCTTGGCGCGCACTTCGTATTTTTTCTCCGCCGGCCAATCCAGCATGTGCGCTTTCAGCGCCCCGCCCGTGCCCACCGGCGTCGTTTCCGTCATTCCCCATAGGTGCTTGATCTCGATTCCGAAGCGGTCGAGCCGCCGGATCATTTCCAACGGAGGAGCGGTGCCGCCGCACGCCCCAAAAATGTGCGGAGCGAGTTTCCACCGTTCAGGAGCCTTTTCGAGTTCCGCTAGAACTCCAGCCCAGACCGTCGGCACGCCGCAAGCCTTGTTCACCTGTTCTCGCTCCATTAGGTTCAAAAGGTTTTCGCCGTCGAGATGCGGCCCGGGAAGAACCTGCTTTGTTCCCAGCATCGGCGCGGCAATCGGAATGCCCCAGGCGTTGGCATGAAACATCGGTACCATCGGCAAAATTGTATCTTTGACTCCCAGGCCGAAAACTTCCGGGAGCCCGAGGCTGAAGGAATGCAGCACCAGGGCACGGTGCGAGTAAATAACTCCCTTCGAACAGCCCGTCGTTCCCGACGTGAAGCACATCAACGCGCCCTGATTTTCCTCCATCGTGGGGTAGGAAAAGTCGTCGCTCTGCTCCGCCAGAAGCTCCTCGTAGTTCAGAAACCCTTCGGGAACGCTGGCAAAACCAAAAGGAACCACGATGACCCGTTCGAAAGAAACCTGATCCGCGAATTTCTCGTAAAGCGGCAGCAAAACGTCATCCACAATCAGAAAACGATCCTTCGCATGGTGAACGATGGAGGCAATTTCATGGGGGTGCAGCCGCAAGTTGAGCGTATGCAGAATTCCGCCCGCACATGGTGCACCCCAGAACGCTTCCAGGTGCCCCGAGTGATTCCACATCAGCGACGCGACGCGATCGCCGTTTTGCATTCCCAGTTTCTTGAGCGCTGCCGCGAACCGGCGCGCACGCGTATAAACGTTGCCGTAACAGGTGCGCGTGATGCTGCAGTCCGGTTTCCGGGAAACAACTTCGACCTTGGGGAAAAGCCTTCCGGCGCGCTCCAGAATAGTGGGGAGCGTTAACGGAAAATTCATCATTGTGCCGGGAGTGGTCATCCGGTTTCACCGCCTGCTTGTTCGCGCATCCTACTCACTTTTCACGGCCGGCGCAATTCCCGAGCGGCCTGTCGGGTGGCCCCTCCCGCCACCTTTTCTGGTTGCAAAAGGTGACGATTTTCGAGAGTATCTCCGGGACCACTGAAATACCCCCGCCCGCGCGGCACTCCCTCCGGTTTGCCCACTTGGCGGATTGGTATCTTAGTGCGCTCCGCAATCGTGTTTAGGTTCCGGGCAGAAGGAGTCCCCAGGTGAAGAAGCTTTACGTCGGTAATCTCCCGTTCTCTGCATCTGAAGAGCAGTTGCAGGAGTGGTTCGGACAGGTAGGGGTCAACCCGTCCGCAATCAACTTAATTCGGGATAGGTTCACGGGCCAATCGCGGGGTTTTGCCTTCATCGAAATTGCCAATGATGAAGAAGCGGATCGCGCGGTCGCCAATCTCAACGGTCAGAATTTTGGTGGCCGGAACCTGGTAGTCAATGAAGCGCGTCCGCAAACCGAGCGTTCGGGTGGCGGCGGTGGGCGCGGAGGCTATGGCGGCGGTGGTGGCGGCGGAGGCCGTGGCGGTGATCGCGGCGGACGTGGCGGCGGTGGCGGGCGCGGCGGAGATCGCGGCGACCGTGGAGACCGCGGCAACCGCTGGTAATTTCCCATTTGTCATCGAGATGTTCTTTGACTTCGGGTGCGCTGCTTTTGCGCCCGAAGTCTTTTTGTTTCTGAGCAGCACCTGCCTCCCTGAAATTCACAGGCCGCCGGAATTTCTTGTGGCTAACCCGCCACCTTCCGTGTAGTATCCCCGCCAATTGGCCGTGAGCTGCAGAGTGACTTTCATCGCAGCCGCGTCACCACGCTCGGCGCCTGCTGTTCTTCGCCCCCTGCCGCCGAAACAATCCGCGGGTTGACGTGTTTGATACAACAGGCCAAGAAACTCTTTCATCCGCAGCGGCTTGGGATATACCAAGAGGTACTTGCGCAGGTGTTTCGAGCAAGTTTGGGATGGCTCCAGCCGAAGAGTGGGAGAACCTTAATCCCCTGGCTGGCATCCAAGTGGGGGACAAGGGATTGAACCAGACGATGAATTCGTGGCACAAACGCGATTGGAAGCAATTTTACGAACTGGCGCGCCGCCCGTGGCAGCGTCATCGCCCGCCACGGCCTGTCTACCCCACGGGTTTTAACCGGGTATTGCCGGCGGCTGGATTCAGCCTTTCGGAATTGGACGACGCCGGCGTGGACCTGGATATGGCCGAAAGTCTGGGCTTGCCCGTGGATGCCGGACGCATCGGCGCCTACGGCCCGAACGTTACCGTGCTGCGCGATTTTGTGCGCTCTTCCCGCCAACCCCTCTGATCATTTCGAACGACACTTGAGCGTTACCTGCCGCACTGCCTCATGGCAGTTTGTTCTCGGGCGCTTTTCTCGTAAACTATAAGTTCTGGACCAGCCATATGGCCTCTCCCTTCAACATCATCTCGAATGGCTCAGCGCCCCACTTGCCTGCGCCCGACGCACATCCGCGACCGGATTGGCTCCGCGTGAAGTTTTTTGGCGGGGAACGTTACCAGGACCTGAAGCGCATCATGCGCACCCTGGACCTGCATACCGTTTGCGAATCGGCGCGCTGCCCGAACATGGGTGAGTGCTGGGAGCACGGAACCGCAACATTCATGATTTTGGGCGACATCTGCACGCGGGCGTGCGGCTTCTGCGCCGTGCCCTCCGGCAAGCCGGTTGGCCCTCCCGACGAGGAAGAGCCTTTGCGCGTAGCAGAGGCGGTGGCCTCGATGGGATTGCGCTATGCCGTGGTCACCAGCGTGAATCGCGACGACCAGCCCGATGGCGGCGCGCACATTTTTGCGCGGACGATTCAGGAGATTCGCAAGCGCGTGCCGGACTGCAAGGTGGAAGTGCTGATCCCCGACTTTCGCGGGAACTGGAATGCGCTGAACGTTGTTCTGGCAGTGAAGCCGGACATCCTGAACCACAATACGGAAACCGTGCCGCGCCTGTACCGCCAGGTGCGCAAGGGCGCGCTCTACGAACGGTCACTGGAGTTGCTGCGCCGAGCCAAGGAAATGCACCCGGATGTGCCCACAAAAACAGGGATGATGCTGGGTTTGGGCGAAGGAAAAGAAGAAGTCCTGGCAACAATGCAAGATCTGGCGGCGCAAGGGACGGACATTTTGACGCTCGGCCAATATCTCCAGCCCACTCGCGAACATCTGCCAGTGATCCGCTTCGTCCATCCAGACGAATTTGCCGAGTACAAGGTGCGGGGCGAAAAAATGGGTTTCAAGCACGTTGAATCCGGCCCGCTGGTGCGCTCTTCTTACCACGCCTTCGACCAGGCTGAATCCGCCGTACGGTAGGACCTTATACGAGATAACTGGGATTGCCTTCGCTTCCGGAAACGGAAAAATGCGGGCTCAGGGGCGTCTAAGCACACCCGTGCGCCATTTCTGGCGCGTCTACTGGGTGTTGTACTACGGGAATGCTCGGACTACTTGGCGGCTGCGGCTGCGACGGCTTTCTTGCTGGCTTTTGCGGCGGTGGATGCTTTGCGACGGCGTTTGGTTTTGGGCGGGGTTGCCGGCGCTTCACCGATGAGTTCGGCGACGAAGATGCTGGTCACGAAAAGCTTGGGGCCGTGGTCGTCGAAATCAATAGCCGTGCGTTCCGGATCCGAAGCCGTGACGATGCCGAGTCCGTACTGCTCGTGCTTGATGGTTTGACCTTCCTGCATTACTTGCACAACTTCCTCCTTAGACCGCGCTCTCTGTTTTCTTGAAATCCGTTCTGTTTCTCGAAAGGAGAGGTTCCCGACCCCTCGGGAACCTCTCACATCTCTACAGGCTAGAGGCTTGTGACGTTCTCTGCCTGAAGGCCCTTCGGGCCCTTCTTTACTTCGAATTCCACCGCCTGGCCTTCATTCAGGGATTTGTAACCGTCCATCTGAATGGCGGAGAAGTGTACGAAAACATCTTCCCCGGTCTGGCGTTGGATGAACCCGTAGCCCTTCGAAGCATTGAACCACTTCACTGTTCCTTGTTCCTTCACTGCACAACCTCGATGTTGAAATTGCTTTGCCTCTCTTGGTCGCGGGGTCTGGTCGCCCAAGCTCCGAGACAGCCTCCAGCCCGACAAAAAAAGGCTGCGAAATGTTGTTCGCAGCCCCCTGAACGAGTCAAAAGGTAATACAAGAGCAACAAACGCTATACGTAAGCCTATCACAGGAAAGGGCTTATTGTCCAGAGGGGAGTTAGACACACCCCTGCCTCCGGCAATTTGTAACTCTATGATTTTTCGTGTTTTAGGGTGTCTGGATCACCTGAACAACGCCCCTGGGGAAGACCCTATTCTTCCAGCGATTCGGGTTGCAGGCTCGCCTGGCCCTCGCCTGTGCTCTTCTTTTCCCAATATTTCTTCACCCAGGCTTCCCAACTCTTGCCTGCGGCAGTGTCGCGCCCTGAAAATGACAGTGCTGCGATATCGGAATATGCGACTTTCGTCCGTTGATTGGAATCTTTTGGCAAAAGACGCACAAAAGAATTGCCGAGGGTGACGCCGGTCACTCGATCGAAAATGTAGCCTTCGAGTTTCGTGCCATCCTTGCGTGTAATCGTTACATCCCCGCGATAGTCAAACGCTTTTTCCAGCGCTTCGCGTAAATCATCCTCGGAGGCCAGTTCCGGAATCCAACCCTGCAGCCCTTCGTGCTGAAATCCAGGAGCGACTTCCAGTTGATCCGGGTGAAGCGTATGTTCCGGACGGTCAGCGTGCCGCGGCCCCGTCATGCGCGAGTCTCCTCGAGATTGTTGCTGGGCGTTTCGATCTGCACAAGCGGGTTGTAGGAATGTACCGGGCGTACCGGTTCATTCAACATGCGATAGGCTTCGTCGTCTTCGTTCTTGGTAAAGAGAGTTGCCTTTGCCGCCGCGAATAGGCCTTTTAGCGACCCAAAGGTGTAATCCACGCCAGACGCTTCGTAGCCGCTATGCACCATGCAGTTAGCGCACTTGGGATTTCCCGATTCGGTGCCGAAGTTGTCCCACTCGGTCGTGGTCATCAATTCATTGAAAGTGTCCGCGTAGCCGTCCTGCAGCAGGTAACAAGGCTTCTGCCAGCCGAAGATGGAATACGTCGGCATACCCCAAGGCGTGCAGCGGAAATCGCGCTTGCCCATCAGGAATTCCAGGAAAAGCATGGACTGGTTGAATCGCCAGGTGGGCTTGCGGTTGGAGAGGATCGCTCGGAACAAGCGTCGAGTTCTGGCGCGGCCCAGGAAGTGCTTCTGGTCCGGCGCTTTGTCGTAGGAGTAGCCGGGGGAAAGCATCATGCCTTCGACGCCCAAGGCCATCATTTCGTCGAAGAAGGCGCGCACGCTGCTCGGGTCGGCGCCGTCGAATAACGTAGTGTTCGTGGTCACGCGGAAGCCCTGCTTTAGCGCCTCGCGGACTCCCTCAACCGCCAGGTCAAATCCGCCTTCGCGGCAAACGGAAAAGTCGTGGTGCTCTTTCTGGCCGTCGAGGTGAACGGAAAACGTCAGGTATTTGCTGGGCTTGAAGAGGTGGAGCTTTTCCTTCAGCAGCAGGGCGTTGGTGCACAGGTAGATGTACTTTTTGCGGGCCACCAGGCCCTCGACGATCTTTTCGATCTGCGAGTGCATCAGCGGTTCGCCGCCGGGGATGGAGACCATCGGGGCGCCGCACTCATCCACCGCCTTAAAGCATTCTTCGGGCGATAGCTCCTGTTTCAGTACGTGAGCCGGATACTGAATTTTGCCGCAGCCCGCGCAAGCCAGGTTGCACTTGTACAGCGGCTCCAGCATCAATACGAGCGGATACTGTTTCCGCCCTTGAATCTTTTGTTTGAGGACATAACTCGCTACCGTCCACGCTTGGGAAATTGGTACAGGCATTCCGTCCCCTGATGAGAATTTAGACTTAACGTTCGATGCGGGAAACCCAGCCCCCGAAGCTCTTATTTTACCTGAGAACCGGACTACTGGTAACCCCTAGATTCTATCCGTCTTTCCGTGGAGTCCCTATTCTGATGCAGCAAAAGGTGCTTAGGTGGCACCCGGCGCGCTCCCTCGTGTTTAAACGGCAACGCAAGTTTCGGTTGGATCGCGCTCTTGTGGCAAAATAGTAGGTCTGTAGAACCGAACCATGGCTAACCGTACAACACTCGTCCCTGACAAAGCTACAAAGCCTTCCCGGAAATCAGCATCCGCTAACGGCAACGCTCACGCCGAGCGCGAGCGCATCTTCGCGCTGTTCCGCCGCTGGGGCTTTTACGAATCCACGCTCGATCCCCTGGGCTTTTTCGCGCCGATGAAATTCCCCGATCTGCAGGGGCTCTCCGGGGAATTCGCCGAGGAAGCACGCCGCTATTACTGCGGCACCATCGGCGTGGAGTTCGAGCACCTGCCGGAACCCGAACGGCGCCGCTGGATCGCGGAGCGAATGGAAGGCCCGGAGTTCGAAGTCAACCAGGAAAAAATTCTGGAGCGGCTGATCCGGGCCGACCTGTTCGAACAGGTGCTGCAAAGCCGTTACCTGGGCAGCAAGCGCTTTTCGCTTGAAGGCAATACCTCGTTGATTCCGATGCTGGATTCGATTCTCGAAGCGGCGGGCGGCCTCGGCGGCAGCGATTCCATCGTGGCCATGAGCCATCGCGGCCGGCTGAACGTGATGACGCACATCGCGTGCAAGACCCCGCACGAAGTGGTGGCGGGATTCGAAGACGTCGATCCGCGCAGCGTGCTCGGCGCGGGCGACGTGAAATACCACGTCGGCGCTACAGGCGTGTACACAACCTCCGCCGGCAAAAAGATCAACATTCACCTGGTCTCGAATCCAAGCCATCTCGAAGCTGTGGATCCCGTGGCCATGGGCCGTGCGCGCGCCAAACTGACGCGCCACGGCGTCAAGGGGCCGCAACTCGACCGCTCCAAGCCCATGCTCAATAAGGTCTGGACGATCGTCATGCACGGCGACGCGGCGTTTGCCGGACAAGGCATCTGGGCGGAAACGCTGAATCTGGCCGACCTCTCCGCGTACACCGTCGGCGGCAGTATCCACGTCGTCGTCAACAACCTGATCGGTTTCACCACGCGGCCCAAGCAGGAACATTCTTCGCGCTACGCCTCCAGCATCGCCCGCCGCCAGAGCGTCCCGATCTTCCACGTCAACGCCGAAGATCCCGACGCCGTCGTGCGAATAGGCCGGCTGGCCGCGGAATATCGCGCCGAATTCAATTCCGACGTGGTCGTTGACCTGGTCGGTTATCGCCGCCACGGCCACAGCGAAGTGGACGATCCCACGATCACCCAGCCGCGCCTTGACGAGCGCATCAAGAGCCACCCGCCACTCTGGAAAATTTATGCCGAACAGACCGGCATCGCCGCGGAGTCGCTCGCGGACTCCATCAAGAAAGAATACGAAGAGGAGCAGAACCTTGCGCGCAAGGTGACAAAAATTCCCCACCTGCGCAAGCTGCCGGATTACTGGACGCCCTATAATTTCGGGAAGTACGACCCCAAATACGAGGTGGACACCGGCTTGCCCGCGGAAACGCTGGGCAAAATCACCGAAGGCCTGGTGCGCACGCCGGCCGGTTTTCATGTCCACGCAAAAATAGTGAAACTCCTGGAGCAGCGCGCCGAAATGGGTAATGGCAAGCGTGCCGTGGATTACGGGTTCGCCGAACTGCTCGCTTACGGCTCATTGGTGCTGGAAGGCAATCCCGTTCGCCTGACCGGCCAGGATTCGCAGCGCGGCACATTCAACCAGCGCCACGCGATTCTGGTGGACACGCAAACCGAGCAGGATTATCTTCCGCTCGGTCATCTCGCACCGGACCAGGCGTTCTGCGAGATTCACAACTCTTCGCTATCCGAAGCCGGCTGCCTGGGTTTCGAATACGGCTTCTCTCGCGACTATCCCGAAGCCCTGGTTCTCTGGGAAGCGCAATTCGGCGATTTCGTGAACGGCGCGCAAGTCATCACCGATCAATTCATCAGCGCCAGTGAAGACAAATGGGGTCTTCCAACCGGCTTGGTGTTGCTGCTGCCCCACGGCTACGAAGGCCAGGGGCCGGAGCATTCGAGCGCGCGCATTGAGCGCTTTATGCAATTGGCGGCCGAAGGCAACATGAACATTTGCCAGCCCTCCACCGCCGCGCAATATTTTCATTTGCTGCGCCGGCAGGCGCGCCGCTTGTGGCGCAAGCCGTTGATCGTATTCACACCAAAGAGCATGCTGCGTCATCCGGACGCGAGCTCGCCGCTCGCCGATTTTTCGCGGCCACGTTTTCTGACTCTTGTGCCCGACACCGAAGTCACAGACGCGCACAGCATCCTGATCGCCAGCGGCAAGGTTGGCCACGAGCTGCGTGCCGAACGCCGCCGCCGTAAGGACACGAACACCGCCATCTTCTTTCTCGACCAGCTCTACCCGCTGCCAAAGGCGGAAATCGCCGCTGCGATTGATGCTCACCCCAACGCCCGCGAAATCGTGTGGGTACAGGAAGAGCCGGCCAACATGGGGGCTTTATTTTATGTTCTGCCGCGCCTGGAACGCATCGCGCAAGCCAAAAATCTTCGCCTGCGTTCGGTGAAGCGCTCCGCCAGCGCCAGCCCGGCCACCGGCTCCGCCAAAGCGCACGAGTTGGAACAAAAAACTCTGCTCACGCTCGCTTTCGCCACCACCTCCAATTCCTGATCCCATTTGTGAAACAACGGCAGTACGGCTTGTACTGCGTCTCAGGCAGGACCCGGACGGCTCGAATTGTTGACAACATTCCTGGCAGTCGGATCGTTTGTTCGCGGAGGACGACTTTGTCGGACGGGATTCACCCTAGCCATTCGGAGAACCAACTCAATCTCCACCACGTTCGCCATACTCCCGTCTGAGCCCTTTTTCGTTTGGCCATCCTTCACGTGGCTCTGCTTTTCTTTCTTGGGCACAACCGGCAAGGGTGCGCCTTCGCAAGTCGCGCCAGAAAAATCTTCGCCCACCGAAGAGGGCATGTCGCAATGCGTGTCGGTGGATGGGAAGGGTTCGATCAGCCTTCCCCCCGTGCATGCCGGCGTGGAGAATTCTTCACCGGTATTGGCGGGCGGGTTGCACGGCTCGTTCACCAGGAAGGCCGGCCAATCCGTGGTCACCACGGCGTTCCAAAGCTCCGGAAACAGGTCGTCGGCAATCGCACTGGTGGCCGACCATTCCACTATCTCTCGCTTAGCGCCGCGCTTCTCAGCAGCAGGCGCCACCCGGAATACGAACCCAACTTCCCGCTTTAGCGAATGAATGACCGGAGGCCCGTAAACCGGTCCGGAATATCCCCGCGAGGGATCGTAGTCCGCAGTCCGCGCAACATAACTGGCCGTCAGTTCGCCCCGGACCAGCACACTCTTCTGATCCAGCAGTTGGACAGCCCTGGATCGGAACGACATCGTTGTGGAGTTCGCCCGGTTTTGAATTTGCGAAGACGGCACCGATCCATCCGGCTTGCGAAATTTGGGATTACTGTCGGCCGGATAAATCTGGAACGCAACCGTCGTCGGCAGAACGCCGCCTTCTCCCTGGAGGACATTCCCACTCAGCCGGGCGACCCCAACGTTGATTCTTGCATCTCGCCGATTGGAAGCGGTGACATATAGCCGTGCCGTGGATTGCGTGGCGTCGATCCGCCAGACGGTGCCCTGCGCCCCTGCGGGCGCCGCGGAAAGCAGCACACCGAACGCGCACAAACAAAATCCGTTGAGTCTCGCGGCCATTTTCCCGCCTCTGGAATTCCATCTTTAACAGGTATTCTTGATTTGTGCCATTGCCATCTCATCCGTTTCGGAGCCGGCCATTGATATCACGCTGATCTACGTCTTATGCGTCATCTTGCTCGCCACGGTGATCCGGTCTGCTTTCGGCTTTGGTGAAGCCCTGGTAGCGGTTCCGCTGCTCGCGTTCTGGCTGCCACTCCCGGTGGCCGCTCCGCTTGCCGTGCTTGTGTCCATCACCATTGCCGGCATCGTTGTGATCCAGGACTGGAAGAAAATCCACGTGCGCAGCGCCGGCTGGCTCGTCGTTTCCAGCCTGTTCGGAATTCCTTTGGGTCTGTTGCTGCTGACGAACAGCCACCAGCGGGGATTGAAGGCCGCCCTCGGAATCATCATCATCGCGTTCGCTGTCTATTCCTTGATCGGCCGCGCGCCGATGGAATTGAAACAGGACAGCCGCGGCTGGCTGCTGGCGTGCGGATTCTGCGCTGGGGTCCTCGGCGGCGCCTACGGAATGAATGGTCCCCCGCTGGCCGTTTATGGCGCGATGCGCCGATGGTCTGCTCAGCACTTCCGCGCGACCCTGCAAGGGTATTTTCTCCCCGCCAGCGTCATCGGCATGGCCGGGTACGCCTTGGCGGGGCTATGGACGTCCGCCATAACTCGCTATTTCCTGCTTTCCTTGCCCGTCACCTTCCTGGGTGTATATCTCGGCAGGGTGATCAACCACCGGCTCCATGGTGAAGTATTTTTCAAATATCTATACCTCGGCCTGGCGGCCATCGGCGCGCTTTTGTTAGCGCAGGCGATCACGGGCCGCTTGTGAGCTGGCTGAGGAAGCTGGGGAAGGAACGCCCTGGTTACGCTTAGTTGTTCCTGCCCGTGCCTAAGAAAACACTCACTGGTAAAAAATACCTTTATTCGGCTCAGTTCGTGCTTATTATTGGCTTGCAGGTACCCCCTTCCGTTTTATCGCCTGTCCTGTCGAGGCTTGTGCGCCCGCAGGAAGGAAACGCAGAAAATGAAAAAGAAGCGGCTAGGGGAAATCCTCTACGAGCGCGGGCAAATTTCCGCCGGCGACCTGAAGAAAGCGTTGCTCGACCAGCAGGGCCGGGTGATCCATCTCGGCGAACTCTTGCTGGAACGTAAGCTGGTGAAGAAGCAAGAGCTGCTGGCCGCGATCACCGACGTTTCTGGTGTTCCATATCAGGACTGTTCCACGATCGCCCCCTCCCCGGACGTTCTGAGGCTTATCCCCGTCGCGCTGGCCAAGCGTGATTTGTGTGTACCCGTCCAGATTGATGGGAAGTCTCTCATCGTCGCGTTGGCCAAGCCGCAAAACGTCAAGATCCTCGATGAACTGCAGTTCAAGACCGGCCTGAAAATCGTTCCGCGCTTCTGCTTCCAGGAGGAAATCGTAGCCGCCATCGAACGTCTGTATCCGTCTTCAAGCACCTCGGCGGAGACGGTTCAAGTCGCCGACGATATGACGGGAATGGAGTTCATTTCCTCCAGCTCCCAGCAGCGCAACATTGAGGCCATGCGCGAAATACAGCAGGAGCTGCACCAGAAGTCGCGGAGCACTCCCGCCGTTCATCTGGTCGCCCAAATCATCCGGGCCGCGGCGGCGAAGATGGCCAGTGACATTCACATCGAACCGCAGGCCGGGGAAACGTCTGTGCGGTTTCGCGTGGACGGGATCCTTCGCGAGGTTCAGCGCATCCCGCGTGCCCTGCAGCATCAGGTGGTTTCGCGCCTGAAAATTCTTTCCGACATGGACATTGCGGAGCGCCGCAATTCGCAGGACGGCAGGTTCGTCGTGAAGATCAATGCCCGCCGCATCGACCTTCGCGTTTCGACGCTGCCGACGCAGTACGGAGAAAAAGTAGTGCTCCGGCTCCTGGAAACCAACGCGCCGACCCAGGATTTCAACGGTCTTGGAATTCCGGCTGAGATGGCCGAAGCGCTCCGCGAGATTCTTCGGATGCCCCAGGGCATGCTACTCGTTACTGGTCCGACGGGCTCTGGAAAAAGCACCACTCTCTACGCCGCCCTGCAATTGATCCGCCAGCCGTCCATCAACATCGTCACGGTCGAGGACCCGATTGAATACACCGTTCCCGGACTCAATCAGGTGCAAGTCAACGTGAAGGCCGGGCTGACATTCGCATCAACCCTGCGCTCCGTGCTGCGGCAGGATCCGGATGTCGTGATGATCGGCGAAATCCGCGACTTGGAGACTGCGGAAATCGCCATCAAGGCGGCACAAACGGGACACCTGGTTCTCTCTACTTTGCACACCAACGACAGCATTTCCGGTGTCACTCGCCTGCTGGACATCGGGATCCCCGGATTTCAGGTCGGCGCAGCCGTTTCCGCGATCGTGGCGCAACGGCTTCTCCGGCGCTTGTGCCGGTGTCACTACTCCTCCCCGCCGACCCCGGAATACATTCGCACGGTTATGGCTGCGGGTATGCTGGAACCCCCGGAATTCCAGAACGTCCCGAATGGGTGCGAGGCCTGCGATTCCACCGGATATCACGGCCGAATTGGCATTTACGAACTGCTTCGCTTCAACGACGCAATACGCCAGGCCGCTCGATCGGGGAATCGCAACGATGAAATGCGCACACTCGCCCGCCACAACGGCATCAAGTTCATGCAGGAATATGCGCTCGATCTGGTTCGTGACGGTTGTACAACGTTCGAGGAAGTTCAGCGCGTTGTGACTTTCTCTCAGCAGAGCTCCGTCATCTGTTCTGCCTGTGGCCGGGACCTCGCGGCCAGCTTTCTCTTTTGCCCCTACTGTGGGACAAAACACGACGCCTGGAGTCTTAACTCGCCGCCCCGGCGCAACCAGCCAAAAGAGGTGGTGATGGAATGAGTCCCAAGGATATTTTGATCGACACATTCCAGGGGGTGCGTCGCGGCTCTCGCGCGCATTGTGTCCGGGATATTACCGTGTCTCGCGAAGGCGACGACGAACTCATTCGCATCAAGGCTCCGGATCTCAGCATTACGGGGATGTTCATTACGGCCGCGGGCACTTTCCCCGAAGGCACCGTCCTGAACCTGAGATTCCGTCTTGCCGTCACCGGCGTGGAAGTCTGCACGCGCTGCGAAGTCCGCTAC
The DNA here is from genome assembly GCA_035693545.1 of Candidatus Acidiferrum sp. Classification (GTDB taxonomy): domain Bacteria; phylum Acidobacteriota; class Terriglobia; order Acidiferrales; family UBA7541; genus Acidiferrum. Next base: position 759 of record DASSGJ010000336.1, on the reverse strand, counting down.
TGTCTCCCTGGTGTCGGCATCGGGGTCGAATTTATCGGGCTCTCGCCGGAAGCCACAAGAGACATCGAAGCTGAACTTGCCCTGAATGGCGAAAATTCCCCAAGGAAAAAGAAAACCGTTCTTCGTTCCCGATCCTCCAGGCGCCGCTGACATCCCTCGGCCCCCTCCCCCGCGTTGACTTACTCTCCCTGGTAGCCTAACATCGCCACACTCTGACTGCCTCCCGAGCCAGAGAGTCATCCCCACCTGAGGATTCGACGGATGAGCGATTGGCAATTTGCGCAGGAAAATCCCGCGGAGCAACTCGCCCAACTGTACTTTTTTTCCATCATGAAGCGCCAGGCCGGCGGCGATATCCCCTTTCGCATCACCGTAAAAGAGTTTGCCGCCCCGCCTCCGGGTCAGCGCTTGCGCTTCTTCGCCGAAGCGGACAAGCCTGTGAACCAGAAGACGGCGTCGTTCGTGCCCTGCGGCTGGGGAAACACGATCTTCAACGCGCTGATTGATTGCGTGCGCCTGATTCGTCAGTTTCCGTACGAGGGTGAGGAACCGCCGGTTTCGTCGTAGCTATCCGCAGGTGCATTTGGTTCCATGATCTAGTCCCCGCTCGGAGGGGGTGGACACTGTGATTCTCGAAATCTCCAAAGGGCAGCTCAAAGACGGCATCGCCGTACTGACAATGCGCGGAAGCATCCATACCGGCCCCGACTGCCGCCGGGTCGAGCACGAAGTGGAAGATCTTCTGCGCGGCAACCAGAC
>DASSGJ010000335.1:0-4159 GCA_035693545.1 Candidatus Acidiferrum sp. | reverse complement strand
CGGAAGAATGGGAGAAACGTTTGCGTAGAACCAGATTTCGAAGGCGCGCAGGTTGGCAGCGTTGCGGTGGATGTCCTTCTGTTGCGGCGCGCCAAGAGTGATGTAGGTGCGGCCGCGGTCGGTGCGCCAGCCGTCGGTGCCGGAACCAACGCCAAAGCGGGAGTCAGCGAAGGCGATGCGCTGGTAGATCTCTTCCTTATAGGTATTTACTTCCGCACCCGGAGTGGGATTGCGTATCTCCCAGAAGTCCTTGATGAATTTGTCTCTTGCTTCATCGCTGGCGAGCGCGAGAAATCGCACGCGTTCGTCCTTGGTGATGATGTACACGACGTCGTGCTCCAGCCACTCCTTGTAATTTTTCGCCAGCTTCTCTTTTTTCTGAGCGAAGAGCGCGGGCGAAAGAGCGAGGAGGGCAAACAGCAGAATCGTGGCGTGCTTGCGCCAGCGGCTCACTTGGGTATTTTGCAGGTTTTTCATTTTCATCGAGGATACCTTACTTTTGGACGTTCCCGGCCTCTCAAACGTTGCATTAACTGGAATGGCGGATGCGCTCGGCCAGTGCGCGGCTGCGCTGGCGGGCTATTTCGACGAAGCGGGGATCGCCGGCGATCTGGTCGAGAAGCGGCAAGGCGCGCTGAGGTTCGGGAAGCACGCTTTTGCTGAAATCATTTTCGAACTGCAGTAACGCGTCGTTTACGCCGAGGCGGTCATATTTTATGCGACGCTGCAGGAGTTCGATCAGTTCCTGCTGGCGGGCGAGGCCTTCGCAAATCTGCAGGAGTTGGGTGGCGGCGGAGTTGAGCGTGTAGTTAAATTTGACTTCGTTCGCGTCGGTTCCCGAATCCCAACGAAATGTTTTTTCACCCAGGTTTGCAATTTTGCGATGGACATCCAGGTCCAGACCTTTGAAATGGCGCAGCTCGGAGACCAGTTGAAAGATCCTGTCTCGAAGTGCGGAGCCAACTTCGAAGGAGGTTGCGCCCGCGTCTTCATCAAGCTGGCGAATTTCATAAGTGGCAGCGGTGGAATTTTCCTGGATGCGTATCTCGATGAATTCGGGAACGCTGGATTTGAACACGCGACGGTAGGTGAACCAGTTGCCTGCGGGAGCAGCGGCGATTGAGCAGGAAAACACCGCAGCGCATAAAAGAAGCAGGCAAAGGCGGCGGGAAATTGCACTCATCGGGCTGGTTGCAGGCCGGAAATTCTTGCAGCGGATTGCCGACGGGAAGGAGTTGTTGTCACGACCGTTTGGGGGGACGCGGCGCGGGGGTTAGCGGAAAGCCCGAACCGGCGGGCAAATTGTTCAGCCTGAATATGGCAGAGCGCCACGGCGAGCGCATCGGCAGCATCGGAAGGCTCTGGCGTTTCGGCCATCTTCAGCAATGCGCGGACCATGAGCTGCATCTGTTTCTTGTCGGCGTGACCGTAACCGGCCACACAAGCTTTTACTTCGCGCGGAGAGTAGGAGCGAACTGTAACACCATATTGTTCGGCGGCGAGCAGAACGACACCGCGTACCTCCGCCAAACGCAGGGCTGTCCGCATATTCAGGGCGGTGAACACGGATTCCACGGCCATGGCTTCCGGATGGAATTCTTCGATCAGCCGGCAGAGCAGGGCATGAACATCATGAAGGCAAGCGCCGGCGGACGATTTTTGCCGCTTGGGAGCGATGCGAAGGGCGCCATAGTGCAAAACTCGGAAATTGCGGCCGTCGGTTTCGATGATGCCGTAGCCGGTGGGGCCGGAGGCCGCGGGGTCAACGCCCAGAATGCGGCGGAGGCTTGGGGAATCGGGGTCGCTGTGGCGCGCGGGCATCTTCGATAGTCTACGGCAAGGAATCTCGCTCGCCAAATCATAATGGCCGGGTGAGCTTGTGAAAAAACAAAGGCCATCGCGGACTTGACCGGATGGCCCAGGGAAACAATTGTCGTGCGGAAAGGCGAATTAATTCGCTCCGACAGCCGCCTGGATTTCCGATTCATCAATGTCGAAATTGGCGTAAACGTGCTGCACGTCGTCGTGCTCTTCGAGAGCTTCGACGAGGCGCAGCATCTGGGTGGCCTGTGCTCCAGTCAGCTTGATGTAATTTTGCGGCACCATGCTGAGCTCGGCGGATGCAGGAGTAATGCCGGACTTGGTGAGCGATTCCTTGACCGTTTCGAGCGATTCCGGCGGAGTGACGATATACCATGCGGAGCCGTCGTCCTTCATATCCTCTGCTCCGGCCTCGAGCACCAGGTCGAGCAACTTTTCTTCGCTGGCTGCTTCCTTGGGAACCGTGATTTCTCCCTTGCGATGGAACATCCAGCCTACCGCCCCAGCTTCAGCCATGTTTCCGCCGTTCTTCGACATCAGATGACGGAACTCTCCCACGATGCGATTGCGATTGGTGGTGACCACCTGGATCAGCATGCCAACGCCGCCCGGGCCATAGCCTTCGAACATGGCTTCTTCGTACTGCTCGCCTTCGAGCTGTCCGGTGCCGCGAAGAATAGCGCGCTCGATGTTTTCGTTCGGCATATTTTCGTTCTTGGCCGCAAGGATCGCCGTACGCAACCGGGGGTTGGAGTTGGCATCACCTCCGCCGATACGAGCGGCGATGGTGATTTCTCGAATGATTCTTGTGAAAACGCGGCCGCGCTTGGCGTCAGTGGCCGCTTTCTTGTGCTTGATGGTTGCCCACTTTGAATGCCCAGACATGACAAATCCTCTTTATCACTCGCGGCCGCCAGGCGGCCAGCTGAATTTGGATTAATGGCCCCCGCCACTGCCAAGGAATGGACGCGTGGCTCATCCTACCTGCATTGCGGGGTCGCCCTGTGCGGAGACCGACAATGTACCGCGAAAAGTCAGACCCAGGTGCGAGTTATACTTTTCCGGAACCCTTGGATTTTAGCACACTTGAGAAATGACGGGAATGGCTGGAGCGGGTTGCCAGAGGGCCTGGCTAAGGGGTTGGCCGGATGCGGGACACGGAACGTTGGACGGCTTCTACCAGCGCGGCAATGTGTTCCCGCGGCGACCAGGACTTCATTCTTTCGGTCGCGGCGGTTCGGAACTTGGCCATAACCGGCCGGTCGGAAAGTACAAGCCGCAATAAGGCGCTGAGCCTGTCCACATCCCCGCATGGATAGATAAAGGACGGATTGACCGGGGCAATCAGGTCGCGGCCAGCGCCTACACTGTTGCTGGCAATCACCGGGCAACCACAGAGCATAGCTTCATTCACCACGACACCGAACGCGTCGTATTCAGAGGGTAGCACCATCACATCGGCGGCCGTGTAGAGCGCCGGCAACTGGGTTTGATTTACGAATCCAAGGAATCGGACACGATCGGAGATGCCGAGACGCAGGGTCTCAGCCTGCAAATCTTCCTTTAGAGGGCCTTCGCCCGCCAAAAGAAGCAACGCATTTGCGACCTCGGCCTTAGCAAAGGCTTGAACCAGGTCAAGTGGACGTTTCCAAGGTTGCAGCTTGGCGCAAAACAGAACCACAGCCGTTTCCGGAGTTGCTCCCCACGAGGCGCGGACCGCATTGCGATCCACTTCCGCAGATCTTGCCTGCCACCAATCGTTGTCAACCACGTAGGGGATTAAACTGATGCGCTCTTCGGGAATCCCGAGGGAACGGAGTAATTCCTGTGTTCCCGTGGACGGAGCGATCGCCTGGCTTGCGAGTCGATAGAGGAGCGGCCAGAAAAACCGTTTCACAGGGCGTTTCCAAATCCGCCGGTCGAGCGGAGTCAGCGTGGTAGCGTCAGTTCCGAAGAGAAAGGCGGAGCGAGAAAGTTTGCTGGCAAAATAGGTAATCCAAAATGAAGCCCGGATGTAGCCGGTGTGGCAGAAGACCGCGTCGAAATTGCCTTCGCGCACGAATTTCCAGAGGCCGGGGTTATATAGACCCCAAAACCCCTCGGAATCGGTACCTTTATTGGGGACTTCGGTCCAGGTATATCCGTCCAGGAGCGGAATATCCCACTGGATTTTCGCGCCGAATTCCGGGTCAACGCCGGCTTTGGCCCCGCGCAACCGGCAGTAAACGGTCTTCACATCCAATTGCGGGTGCTGCGCCATCCTGCGCAATAGCGGCGACATGTATTGCACGGGATGCCCGCAGACGATGAGCACTTTGTAGCGGCGCTCAGGCACGGA
>DASSGJ010000334.1:0-3345 GCA_035693545.1 Candidatus Acidiferrum sp. | reverse complement strand
CCCCCCGCAACGGCTCGCGGCTCTCCGTCTCAATCAGCTCCAGCCCGACGGCTTTTGTATCGGAGCCAAGATCCATCGCCTGCACGTCCAGCGAATACGGCGGCAAATCCGGCAGGTTGTTTTCCGGCGGCAAGATTACTCTTCCTCGATTTCCCCAAAGGTGGCGTGGAATTCCGGCGAAGCCTTGCGAACATCCAGCCAATCAAAAAACGTGTCCGGGGCTTCCAGCCAGATGCGGAACCACTCCGCGATTTCTTTCTTTTCTTTCCGCTTGCGCTCTTCCACCTTGCGGTTGCGCGAAATCATCTCCGCGCGGCGTTTGCCGAGGCGCGCAATCTCCAGCACCCGCTCTACGGCCGCCCGTTCGCCATGCTGGCGAAAACGCCGCAGCAGTTCGTCCAGGCGCGTCAGGCTCACTTCCGCGTCCTGCAGGGTCGTGAAATGCAGAATGTCCTCAAACTCTTCCTCGAAGCGTTCTTCCGCATCCTCGCGGTCGGTCAGCTGGATTTTCCAGCCCGCGCTCTTCAGCACTTCGGCGATATAATCGTTGCCGGTTTTTCCCGCTTCGCCATGATCCGCCAGCAGTTTGCGCCGAAGCTGGTCTATCTCCGCGACAGTCCACTTCTGAACGCCCAGATCCTGCGCCGCGTCCAGAATCATGTCCTTTTTGTGTTTCAGCGCGTCGGTCATCGTTTGCCTTTGCTGCTTTTGCGTCCCGGCCCGGCCGCACGAGTATGATGCGCCTCCACTACCGGAGGTTCCGCGGGCTCGCCCCGCAGCAAGCGGTGATATTTGGCCACATTCTGGTTGTGTTCCGCCAGTGTGGCAGCGAAGAAATGTCCGCCCTGCGTGTTGGCCACGAAATACAGGTAATCCGTCTGTGCCGGGTGCAAGGCCGCGCGCAGCGCAACCTCGCCCGGATTCCCGATCGGTCCGGGCGGCAGTCCTTTGTTCCTGTAGGTATTGTAGGGCGAATTCAGGTGCAAATCTCTCAATGTCAGTGTGCCGTGGTATTCGTCGTCCATCTGAAGTGCGTAAATGACCGTCGGGTCGCACTGCAGCGGCATGTTCCTGGTCATCCTGTTGGTGAAGACGCCCGCCACCAGCGGCCGCTCGTCCGGCTTGGGGGTTTCGCGTTCCACCAGCGAGGCCAGCGTAACCACGGAACCAATGGAAATCAGCGGATCGGTCGCCGGATCCTCATTCGGCAAAACATTTGCCAGCGCCTCCCGAAATTTTCGCACCATCATTTCGGTCAGCTCCTCGGCGGAGACATGCTTTGGAAGATTATAGGTCGCGGGAAACAGGAAGCCTTCCAGGGTTCTTGCCTCCGGAAAAAGATCCTTAATCTGCTCGGGATCCTCCGCCGCTTTCAGGAAATCATCGGCGGACATATAGTTTGCGGCTTCCAGGTCGCGGGCGATGTCATAAATCGTTTCGCCCTCCCGTACCGTGAAGGGCTGCTCGAAAACCTGGCCGTTTGCCAGCTTCCAGAAAACGTCCTTGCCCGAGAGCGGGTGATCGAACAGGTATTCGCCCGCCTCCAGCGTCCTTTTCGGGTGGCGCCGCGCGTAAAACTCAAATGCAAACGAATTCCGGATTACTCCGGCTTTTTGGAGGATGTGCGCGACCGCCCGCCGTGAAGCCCCATGCGGGATGTCCACGTAGAGGCCATCCGCGGGAATCGTGCCGTACGGTTTTTCGATGGAATACCAGAGGTATCCGGCGGCTGCACCGGCGGCGAGTAATACCAGCAGGATCAGGGCGGCGAGAATTTTCAAATTAGCGGCTCCCGTCGGTCGGGGTCGTGCGCGCCAGGAATTCGCGCAGGATTATCATCGCGGCCACCGCGTCCACGGTGTACTTTCCATCCGCCGCTCCCTTGGTTTTCTTTCGTCCGTGAGGGGTCTCTTCGTGGACAATCCGGCGCCCCATCTCTTCTTCCAGGATGCGCTCGGCTTCCCAGCTGCTCAACCGCTCATCCACCAATTCCACCGGCAAGCCAATCTGTTTGTGTACGCGTTGCGCGAATCGCGTGGCTTCATCGGCCATTTCGCCGCCCGTGCCGTCCAGCCGCAGGGGAAGGCCCACCACAATCTGGCGCACGCCCAGATCCCGCGCCAGTTCCCGCAGCCGGCGCATGTCCTCATTCCGGTTGACGCGCTCGATCGTGTCGTAGGGCTGTGCGATCCGTGCCGCGCTATCCGCCAGCGCCAGTCCGATCTTTGTGCGCCCGTAGTCCAGCGCCAGAATCTTGAACGCTGCCGGCGCCCGTTCCGCCGCCAAAACAGGGCTTTTTTGTGGGGTTCCGCTCACCACTTCAGTATAGCGTGAACACCGCTTGCCACGCCCGCAAGCGCTCCGCACTTTCCCATTCGTGCACCGGTAGCATAGGCTTCAGCCTGTGAGCCTAGCGTAGTGGACGGTCTTTAGACCGGTGGCTTCCGGCGGTCAGGGTTTTCTTCCGCGCGCGCCGCTTTCCCAATCGGCCCACATGCCGAGCGTCTTCATTTCCTGGTCGAGGCCGGTTTCTTTCATCATGGTTTCGATCTGCGCGCGCGAATACCGGGGCCCGATGGGCTCCGCGCGGTCCGCGATGCCCCACGCGGTCACCGCTGCCAACACGGTGTTCAACTTCAACTCGCGAATGTCCACTTTGTCGAAGGTGTCTGAAGCCGCGTGGTAGTTGGCGAGATAATTGGCCACTTCCTGATTGGCCACCAGGTTGGGGACGCCTTCGAGCAGAAAGTCGAAATGGTCGGTGCCCCAGTCCGCGTCATAGGTGTGGGTATCCACATCCCAGCCCGGGAACGGCTTCAGAATTTCGCGCACTGCCGGTTCGATGTCGCGGCGTCCGCCCAGCGAATAACCCGTCACGCGGCCGATGCCAGAGTCGAAAATCACGACGCCGCGGTATTTGTCCATCTCCGCTCGATGTTCCTTCACGTACTGCCACGAGCCAAACAATCCCTCTTCTTCGCCGCTGAATAAAATGAAGCGGATGGTGCGCCGCGGCAGCAGGCCGCTGGCCTTGATCGCGCGCGCCGCCTCAATCACCAGCGCCGCGTTGCAACCGTTGTCGAGCGCGCCCGTGCCAAGCTCCCAGGAATCCAGATGCGCGCCGAGTACGACAATTTCGTCCGACTTTTCGTAGCCGCGAATTTCGGCTACTACGTTTTGCTGCTCCACCGGCCCGCCGATTTTGTTGGCCATCGTCAAGCGAACGCGCACCTTGCCGGGACTTGCAAGGGCCGCACGCTCCAGCCGAAGCCCGTCCTCGCGCGCTACCACGGCTTGTGGAATCCGCTCCAGTTTGCCGTCCGTGGAATTTGTGTGCCGGTACAG
>DASSGJ010000333.1:0-3937 GCA_035693545.1 Candidatus Acidiferrum sp. | reverse complement strand
AGAGAATTAACAAAGCGACGGAACGCGGCCGAGTCACTTTCATAAGCCCCATTATACTGGAAAGGATTTGCGCATCCGTGCGATAGAGAAGCAGGCGAATTTAGAAAAGAAAATCCCGCCAAGCCCCTCGACGGGCCTGGCGGGATGGTGAAGGAGCAGGGTGTGCTCGTACGGTCAGAAGGTAAGCCTTAGTGAGTACTGAATTTGCCGGTCTCGCTGATTGTCTGCGTTCACCTGGCCGACAACCGCGTTGGGGGTTGAATTGGCAATGGAAACAGCGTTTGCAAGGGACGTGGTCGGAGCTCCCGTCTTGTCCAGGTACGCCGGACTTGCGGCGGTGTTCACCGCGCTGAAGCCTATACTCGCGTAGCCGTTGGTGTTCCCGTTGTTGGGATTGTTATATTGCGGGTGGTTGAACAAGTTAAAGAAGTCCATGCGGAATTGCAATTTTATCCGCTCGGTGATCGAGAAATTCTTCGCCAAGGAGAAGTCCGTCCTGGATACTCCCGGTCCGAAGCAATCACCAGCAGGGGCGGTCCCGATGGTTCCCAACTGGAAGCCATTCAAGGTATAGCGATTGGGGTTGATCCACTGGAAGTTTTTAAAGCTGGAGTTGCGGCAGGACTGCCCGGGCACAATGTCCGGCCGGTACGCGCCATTTCCCAAGCCGATACCGGAGAGGTCATTTACCCCTGACCCGGCGGCACTGAAGCTATTGATGACCGGCGTATAGGGAGTTCCGCTGGAGACGTTGATAATCGCACTGAGTTGCCAATCTCCCAAAGCGTGTTGGGCGTACCGATTCATGTCGTGCAGCCCAGGCGTATTGTAGATCACGTTGGCACCGAAAATATGCGGCCGATCGATGGTCGCCAATCCGCGCATCGCGCCCAGATTGAAGGGATCCAAAATCAGGTTGCCGCCCCCATTGTTGGATCTGAGCGCCACATCGGAGATGGTTTTGGAGTAAGTGTAAACCGCGGCGATAGTCAGATCGTGCCGGAGGCGTGAGTTGAACGCGGCCTGCAGCGAATCGTAAGAGGCGCTGCCATGATAGCCATAAACCGCGATACTCCCGGAATTGATAACGTCATAAGGCTTAAGCGAATTCAAGCTGGCATTTGACTGTGCATAGGCGAGCCGATCCGTTGGATTGATGGCGTTCGCGTCGTACTTGCTTTGGGCGTTTTTCGTTCGGCTAGCAACGTAGCCGACTTCCAGTTTGGTATCTTTCCAGAACTCATGCTGGACGCTGACGTTCCACTGCAAGGTATAGGGCTGCCGCGCAGTAAGTTCCGTACCGACGGAGGCATTCCCCAGCCCAGTGCCAAAGCAGTTCGGAGTGCAGGCGGGAAGCTGATTGGTATTGTCGAGGAACCTTCCGTTGCCGTTAACCGACTTGAAATTGCCAACAAACGGAGGGTTAGCACCGCCAACGCCGTCCGTCAAGCTGATGTCGTCGCGGTTGTAGAATTGCCCGAACCCTGCCCGGAGGGACCACTTCCCCGATCCCGTAGGATCCCAAGCAACGCCCAACCGTGGCGCGAATCCACGGTTATAGTTGTTCCGGAGAGCGCGGTTCGGTCCCGGCAATCCGCCACCTGAGACGATAATCTCGTTGCCAGAAGCATCTTTCTTGCCCGTGTCGAACTGCGCCGGGCAGGGATTGGTCAGCAACCCCGCGGAGTAGAACAAGCCGTTGCAAGGGGCGTTGAGGAGGGACGGATTGAATGCCGCCTGATTGAATACCGTGTACTTATCATTCGCCGCGTAGGGATTGGGCAGATAGGAATAGCGCATTCCGAGGTTGAACGTCAGACGGTTGGTGAATTTCCAGTCGTCCTGGACATACCACTCCAGGTTTTCCCAGCGCCCGAGGTTCGAGAAGAAATTGCCCTGCTCACCCCATCCGAACCCCATGCCGGACAGGAACAAATCCGACGTGCCATACCCGGTCTGATTGGCGGCAAGGCCCTGACAAAAAGCGGGCTCACTGGTGTCGGTGGCCCCGTGACCTTTACATCCGCCGAAACCAACGGACCCGTTGAGTACGCCGTTTTCCGTGTCAAACAAATCCTGGTTCTTCTCGTTTCTGCTGTAGAGGACGCCCGCTCTCAAAGTGTGACGCCCGATGGCCTTCGAAAAGTCATCCTGGAAGGTGTAGAGATTTTCAGCGTTGGCCCACGGCCCAAAATTCCAGACCGTGGGAAGATTTCCGGCGTTGATCCAGGTAGCCGGCCCATCAGCGGGAGTGAAGCCCTTGTTCGCCGCGGGCATGAATTGCGGGAAGAGGCTGGAGAGCGCGGTCGCGGCGCCTTGATTCGTCGGAGTAATATTAATGCGGTTGTCCGAGAAGGAGAATTGGAAATCGTTTACCGCGGTCGAGCCGATGGTCTTGCTCAAGCGTGCCACGGCGATGCGGCTGGGCTGGCTCCAGGTTTCAGAGAGGAGGGAGGTCCCGGAATCAGCGCCCCACCCGGAACTTCCCGTGGCGGGCGGGCCAAACGTGTTGTTGTCCTGGACGTATCTCAACATCAGCTTCAAGCTCGGTGCGAGATTGACGTCTCCTTTGATACTCTCTTCGCGGAAGTTGTTAGCCTGATTGAAGGCCTTCGAAAAGTTGTTGCCGCAGCCATAGTCGGGCGCTCCCTGTGGAAGCGTGGGTAGAAGATATGTATTCAGAACACCCACTCCAGCAGTACTCATACGGGAAGCGGGGATGACGTCTATGAAACCCGCCCCTGTGGCGGCAGTATTGTGGGGGCTGGCGGTAAAGGCGCCGCCCACACCATTTCCCGGGTCCGCGAGGCCCGCCTTGGGCAGGCAGCCGACCGTGTTCGCCGAATTAAAGGCAGTGTCGTTGGCCTGATCGGAAAAGTCGCCGGTCCTCTCAAGAGGCGTGGGCACACGCCCGGTGTTCACTCTTCCGGTAATCTGGCGATTCCATTCCTGGGACCAGAAGAAGAAGATCTTATCCTTCTTGATCGGCCCACCAACGGTATATCCGAAGTCGTTGCGGCGAAGCTTTGGTGTCGGGGCGCCCGGATTGTTGGCCTTAAGATTGGTGTTGTTGGCGTTCAGGACGTCATTGCGCCCGAAATAATAGGCGCTGCCGTGAAACTGGTTGGTGCCGCTCTTCGTGACGAGGGTGACCTGGCCGCCGGAATTTCCGCCGTATTGGGATCCATAGCTGTTCCGCTCGACCTTGAACTCCTCAATGGAGTCAATGGAAGGGTAAACAAGAAGGGTGCGGCCCGACCCAACGTCAACGTTATTGGCGCCATCCACAAGGAAGGTATTGGCATTCGAGGCGCCGCCGCTGATGGAGAGGTCCGCGCCGCCATTAAGGCCTTTTTGATTGTATTGAAAACCATTGTCCACTGAGACGCCGGGCACCATCAGCAGCAATTGCGCGTAACTGCGGCCATTGAGGGGCAATTCGGTAATTTGTTTGCCATAAATCGTGCCGCTCAAATCAGCATTGTTCAACTCCACTTGTGTCGTGCTGGCGACCACTTCGATCGTTTCGCTCTTCGCTCCGACGTCCAATCGGGCGTCCATCGTCAGGCTATCGGCGACGTGAAGGACTATATCCTTGGCCTCGAAGTTTTTGAAGCCTTCCTTGGTCACGCTGAGCGTGTAACGACCGACCGGAAGGCTCGGAAACACGTAGATGCCCTCCGGGCCAGTCTTCTGGGTCTGCTGCGAGCCTGTGTCCGCGTTGGTTAAGGTGACGTTGGCACCCCCGACGGCCGCGCCCTGCACGTCGGTTACAGCGCCGCGCAAGGAGGCAGAAGTGTTCTGGGCGCGCGTGGCGACGGCGGTGCAGAGAATGAGGGCTAGCATGACCAGCATTGAACCGATCAGCCGTAGGTTGCCGATTGACTTATTTGCATTGGAAAATTGAATCTTCATTCGTATACCCCTCGAGGAAGTA
>DASSGJ010000332.1:0-3824 GCA_035693545.1 Candidatus Acidiferrum sp. | reverse complement strand
CAATCCCCGCGTCATCAAGAGTCCGGGCCTGGGCCTCGATGAATCCACCACCAACACCATGCGGACGTGGCGGTGCAAGCCCGTTAACGGGCCGAACGGGAAACCCGTTCCGGTCGTGGTCCCGTTCGAAGTTACCTTCCGCCTGTACTAATCAAATCTCTTCGACTGAAAGCTGACTGGCAGGCTTGCCTGCTTACGACACGCGGGCGTTTGTTTGGCGGGAACCTGCAATTGCTTCTGCTAGGATGAGGCCATGCGAAACAGACTGTCCCTCTTCATATTTTCCTGCTCATTTCTTTCGCTGGGTCCGGCAAGTTTTGGTCAAGGCGCCGGCGGCACATTGGAATTGACTGCGCGCATCGCCCCCACCGGGGCGCGGCCCGAGCCGGTCCGCCAGTTCACTTTTTACATTTTGCGCAAAAGCTACGGCGACATTCTGAAAGAAGCCGCGGATCAGTTTCCCCTGGCCGACCGCGAAGAATTCATCAGCAATCTTAAAATTTCCCCGGAACTGAAAGCCTGGATGAAGCAGCACGCGATCATTGACCTGACAGCTCCCGATGTGGACAAACTCATCACCCCCGACGACGTCATGAACATTCCGGAATTCTTTGCGGGCTATGAACGTTCGAACAGCGGCGGCGTCACCAACGGATTGCCGATGCCGAAATATCGCGAAGCTGACGCGGAAGCCAATCCCACGAAATACTTCAAACTGAAACAGGAGTATATGTCGGCGACGAAAAAGTTCGTGGAATCGCATCCCTCCACAATTTCCGGCATGGAAACGGAACTTGGCGGGGTGAATCCGAAATATAAGTGGGACAAAGCGCTTCAGGAACACAATCAGAAAGTGGCGCAACTTGCGCCGGATCTTGCGCAAAGCAAATACATGGCTGGAAAAGGCGATACGGACCTCGACGGCCATTTGGTGATCAAGGGCCTTGCGCCGGGAAGCTATTGGGTAAGCTCGCTCGGCCTGGACGCCGCCGCGGGCGACCGCCGCCTCCTATGGGACGTTCCGGTCACGGTGCAAGCGGGAGCCCCCACACAACTCACTTTATCGAATCTGAACGGGCAGAACTTCAGCTCGTCGCATCCGTGAACTGCGCTATTCTGGTGCCATGGGCAGCCCCATCCTGTGGGTTGGATTCAATTTATTCGTCCTCCTGGCTCTCGCCCTTGATTTGGGCGTCTTTCACCGCAAAGCTCACAAAATAGGATTGGCCGAAGCGGCCTTTGGCAGCGCGCTGTGGATTGCAGCGGCGCTGGTGTTTGGAGGGTGCGTCTGGCACTGGTTCGGCGAGCAGCGAGGGCTGGAATACTTCACCGGGTACGTCATCGAAAAAGCGCTGAGCGTGGACAATCTTTTCGTCTTCCTGGTGATCTTCCGCACCTTCCAGGTTCCGGAGGCCGTGCAGCATCGCGTGCTGGCCTGGGGGATTCTCGGCGCCCTGATCATGCGCGGCGTGATGATCGCGATGGGCGCCGTTCTAATCGCAAAGTTTCACTGGATCCTGCTGGCGTTCGGCGTGTTCCTCGTCTACACCGGCGCACATATGCTTTGGAGGCGCGAAAAGGAAGTTCACTACGAAAAGAATCCCATCTTCCGATTTGCCAGCTCGCATCTTCGGGTCACCAAGGAATATCGCGGGGAAAGGTTTTTCCTGATAGAGGATGGCCAGCGCTTTGCCACGCCGCTTTTCCTGGTCCTGTTGATTGTCGAGATTACGGACGTAACCTTTGCGGTGGACTCGATACCGGCCATCTTCGGCATCACCCGGGACCCCTTCATCGTCTACACCTCCAACGTTTTCGCGATCCTCGGCCTGCGCGCTCTCTATTTTCTGCTGGCGGACGTGCTGGATTATTTCCATTACCTCAGCGTCGGCCTGGCGCTGGTGCTGATTTTCATCGGCGGGAAGATGGTGGCGGATCCCTGGCTGCACGTTTCCGTAGTGCTCTCCTTGAGCGTAGTCGGAGGAATCCTGCTTCTGGCAATGTTTATCTCTTTTCTAACCCGTCGAGGAAAGAAGAAACAGCCAGGGACGGGTTAAGATATCCTGTGTTCATTTCCGGCATCGAACTCTGGTGAAACGATGAACGAGTTACTGCAACGCGCCATTGACGGCATGTCTTCTCCTGAATCGGAGACGCGAGCCCTCTCGGCCACGGAGATTTACAAAACAGGCCGGGCGATGGCCGACCACGCCGTGTACCCCTGGTGGGGCGATGAAGAGTTCGCGGCTCTACTCAATGGCAGCGAGCCTAAAATGACCATCGGACTGGCAGTGACGCCGGAGCGCTTTAAGGAAATTCACGAGGCGAGCGGGTTGCCACGGCTTTCAGAAGTGCCGCCGGACCAGGACGCGCTGGAATTCGAACTGCATTTTCCGGGCGGCCTCTCGATGGACATCCTGACCAGCAAGGATCCCGGGGGCAGCGGCGCGCTTGCGAGATTTCTGAAGAAACTCGGAGAAGGCATCCAGCAGATCGAATATCAGTGCAAAGACGTGGACCGGGCGACGCAAATCCTCAAAACAAAGTTCAATGTCTCAGCGGTCTACCCGGAGACTCGCCCCGGCGCCGACGGCACCCGCGTAAACTTCTTCCTCGTGCCCGCCCCCGACGCCGCCAAGGTCCTGATCGAACTCTATGAGCCCGCGCCTCGCCTCGACTAAATCGTTTTTCGTGAGCTCTGCGCTCTTCTTCGCTAACACTGCTGTACTTCTGCGTTACGCCTTTTCCTGAACTTGCGCACTTTCCGACTGCGCAGACAGAAACGCCCAAACCCGAAAAACTTCAGCGACGCTCCATGCCTGTGCGAAACACCCTGCTGAAGGAAATGGCGCATCGCCGCCAAAGATTTCGCTGATGCTACCGAGTCCCGCGGCGTGAATGGTTCTCCCCAAGGGCTCCAGAAAACTCTGCGCCGCCAGCCGGTCGCCGTAAACCTTGTAGTGAGCAAGCGCGTACGGCCCCAACAGCCAGGCCCATACAGTTCCCTGATGGTACGCCGCATCCCGCTCCCTGGGCCCGCCTGCATATTGCCCAATGTATCCGGGCTCCGAAGGCCCGAGGCTGCGCAGCCCAAAGGACGTCAGCAATTCCCGTCCGAGAGTATCCACGACGGCTTTCTGCTGTTCCGGCGGAAGCGGGCTAACGGGAAGCGAAACGGCGAACACCTGATTCGGCCGCAGCGCCGCGTCGGCACCCACCCCCGGCGCGTCGATTACGTCGTAGCAGCAGTTGCGCGCCGGATTCCAGAATTTTTGAAAATTACGTTCCGCTTTTTCTTTGAGCTTAAGGTAGCCCTCCCGGGGCCGCGCGAGGCGGCGCGCAAACTCTCCCATCGTACTCAGAGCGTTGATCCATAGCGCATTGATCTCCACCGGCTTGCCAATTCGCGGCGTAACCACCCAATCTCCAATTTTTGCGTCCATCCAGGTGAGTTGCACTTCCGGACTGCCGCCATACAAAAGCGCGTCGGCGGGATCCACCTTGATGTTGTAGCGGGTTCCCGCGACATGAGCGTCAATAATCGCCGACAATATTGGAAATAGTTTATTGACCAGTGCGAGGTCCTGAGTGGCCTCAAAATACTGGCGGACAGCTTCGAAATACCACAGCGCCGCGTCCACCGTGTTGTACTGCGGTGCTCCACCGCGGTCAGGAAAATTATTGGGGAGCATTCCCTGATCCACATACTGCGCAAACGACTCCAGAATCTTGCGGGCGATTTGCGGCCGCCCGAGCGGAAGCGTAAGGCCAGGAAGGGCGATCATGGTGTCGCGGCCCCAGTCGGAGAACCACGGATAACCCGC
>DASSGJ010000331.1:0-4119 GCA_035693545.1 Candidatus Acidiferrum sp. | reverse complement strand
AGACGTTTCATGACTGCCTCCAAGTTGTGAATTTCCGAGACGGCCTGGCGAGAGAGCCGTGGTCAAAAGGGGGGACACCCGTGCGGGCAGCTATTCATGCACACAAGGACATCCCCTCAGTCTTGCGCCCCACAACCCCGGCTCTCCGGAAAAGTCGCGCCACGAGGGAAATTATTTTTGCGTCGCCGAGGAAGAGAGGAGTACTGGGACTCCTCGTCTGCCGTTTGTTCTGGCTACCGAACGGCAAGTGCCTAGGGAGAACTAGGTCTAGTTCCTGGCCACATGCATACGCGCCGGTTGTTCCGAGAGAATCTTTTCCAGCGCTCCGGCCAGTTTCTCGGCGGTCGCGGGCTTCTGGATGGTCTCCCGGATGCCCAGGCTCTCCGCCTTTTGCTGATCCTCGGCCTGCAAATAGCCTGAGGTGAGCAGCACGGGAATATCGGCGCGGGTCCGATGAATCTCTTCCGTCAGTTCGAAGCCGGACATGCCCGGCATGGACAGGTCCGTCACCACCGCGTCGAAATCTCCGGGACGTTCGCGAAACAGCTTCAGTGCGTTTGCCGCGTCGGTGAATCCGCTCACCCGGTAGCCGCGGCGTTCCAGCAACCGCGTCGCCAGGAACACCAACGCCTCTTCGTCGTCTACATACAGGATGTGCTCGCTGCGGGCTTGGGTGGATTCTTTCGGTACATCAGTGGCCGTCTCCATCGCCTCAGCGGCGATCGGAAAAAATAAATGGAATGCCGTTCCTTCTCCCGGCTGGCTGGTCACGGCAATGGCTCCATTGTGGCTGGTAAGAATACCGTGGACCACCGACAGCCCCAGGCCCGTCCCTTCCCCCTGTTTCTTGGTGGTGAAAAAAGGATCGAAGATACGGTTCAAAGTTGCGCGGTCCATTCCGCACCCGTCGTCGCTTACGAACAGGCGCAGATATTTTCCTTCTTCCAGCTTTCCCGCTGCGTGCCGGTCGTCCGCGCTGACACTGACCACGTCCAATCGGATATCAATGGCCCCATTCTTCTCGCCGATGGCATGCGCGGCATTGGTGGCCAAGTTCACGATTACCTGATGAATCTGGCCGGGGTCCACTTTCGCCGGGGGCAGGTCCGCCGCAAAGTGGGTCTCAAACCGGACGCGCGCCGGAAGCGTCGCCCGCATCAGTTTCAAAGCTTCCTCGATTACCGGCTGCAGCTGCACGACCTTTTTCTGTTGCTCCTGCGGCCGGCTGAATCCCAAGATTCGCTTGACCAGGTCGCTTGCTCGGATGCCCGCTTTGAGAATTTCCGTCACACTTTGCCGCGCGGGATTATCCGGCACAAGATCGGCCAGCGCCAGTTGCGCGTTTCCATTGATGGCCAGAAGAATGTTATTGAAGTCGTGGGCGATTCCGCCGGCAAGCGTTCCCAACGCTTCCAATTTTTGCGAGCGCGTCTGCAGTTCTTCGGCATGCCGCCAGGCGGTGATGTCCGCGTTCACCTCAAGTATCCGGACAGGCGTGCCCTGGGCATCGCGGTAGAGTACCCACTGGCTGGCTACATATACCAATCCACCGTCTCGGGTTCGGTGGCGAAGCTCTCCTTCCCAGACGCCTGCGGTTCGCAAGATCTTGTCGATCATCCAGTAGGGAATGGGGAGCTCAGTTTGCAAGAGCTCATGAGAACTACGCCCGAGCGCTTCTGCCTTTGTAAAACCGTAGATTTTCTCCGCCCCGCGGCTCCAGACAACGATGCGGTCGTCCATATCGCGCACCATCACTGGTGCCAGGTCCAGCAGGCTGGCTTGCTGCTTCAGTTCCTCCTCGGATTTCTTTTCTTCGGTCACGTCGCGCAGGATCACGGTGAATATTTTCTTGCCGCCGAACTCCACGTGCGAAATGGAAGCCTCCACGGGAAATTCGTCGCCGTTCCTGCGCAATCCGAAAATCCCTTCCCGCTGCCCCATCTTTCGTCCTGCAATTTCCGTGGCCCCGAATTTGCGGATGTGGTGCTGGTGCGCGGTGCGGTACCTCGGAGGGATGAACTGGTCCATGGGGCGTCCCAGGGCTTCGGCCTCCGTGCAGCCAAACATTTGTTCCGCGGCGGGATTGAACAGAATGATGTTCTGGTTTTCGTCCACGGTGATCACTCCGCTCAACGCGGAATGAATGATGGCGGAAAGCCGCGCCTCACCCCCTTTGGCTCTTTCCTCGGTCTGACGCCGCCCGGTAACGTCCTGCAAAATCCCGTGCCACAGCACGCTGCCGTCCGCCTGGCGCTGGGGAACAGAGCGTCCTTCGACCCAGATCTCGCCCCGCATTGGGTGGTTCACGCGAAATTCACAAGACCACGTTGTGAGGTTCTTTGCCGATTCCTCGATCGTCGCGCGAACCCTCTCGACATCTTTCTGGTGGATCAACTCGAAAATCCCCGAAGCGTCCCGGCCCAGCGTTTCAACCGGAATTGGAAAAATCTTTTGGATTGTGGCGTTGCAGTAGGGAAAATAACAGGACCCGTCCGCCCTTTGCAGGAACGAACAGATAGCCCCGGGAGCAGTCTCCGCGATTCTCTCCAGTTGTTCCTGCAGCCCGACGCGCTCCTCCAGGGCAATCTCTTTTTCGCGTTCCGCCCTGCAGTCGCGGAATACCAGGACCACTCCCAACACATTCCCCTGGTTGTCACGAATCGGCGCGCCGCTATCCGCGATCGGAACTTCGTAGCCCTCCTTATTGATCAGCAAAGTATGGTTCGCCAGCCCCACCACGGTGCCCAGTTCCAGGACTTTCTTCGCGGGATCTTCCACTGCTTCCCGGCTGTCCTCATTGATAATCTGGAAAACGGACACCAATGGCTGCCCCACTGCCTCCCGCAGATTCCATCCCGTCAGGCGTTCCGCTTCCCCGTTCATAAACGAAATTCGGCAGCGCGCATCGGTCGTAATCACTCCGTCGCCGATGCTCGCCAGTGTCACCGCATACTGTTCCTGGCTTTGCGTTAATTGTTCGTTGGTCTGCGCTAGATCGGCCGTCCGCTCCCTCACTCGCAGTTCCAGGTGTTCCTTCGCCTCCCGCAAAGCGGCATTCGCTTGCCGGGTCCCGGCAAAATCCCGTGCGATCAGAAACAGCGCCACACCAACGAGCACGAACGCCAGCGCGCTTCCGAGCAGAATCACGCTTCGGGTAGCCTGACTGCTGCGCAGAGCCGCTTGCTCCCTCTCCACCAGCAACCGGTCTTCCCGCTCCTCCATCTCTCTTTCGATTTGGCGGATCGTGTTGTCTGTTCGCATCCCTTCCAGCGTCAGAATCTCTTGCCCCGCGGCTGTAATCCCCTTGTTCTCCCGCAGCACCAGCACCTGGCGGAGCTGCTCCATGCGCTTGGCGGTGGCGGCCTCCAGTTCCCTCCGGCCCTCCTGCTGCTCGGGATTGTCCGCGATAAGCTTTCGCAGCGTCGCGAGTTCCCCATCCAACCTGTCCTGAGCTTCGGTGTACGGGCGGAGAAACAGTTTGTCTCCGGTAATTAGGTAGCCCCGCTGGCCGGTTTCCGCGTCGGCAACCAGAGCCTGTACCTTGCGCAAGGAAGAAATCACCTGGTGCGTGTGATCCACCCATGCGTCGTTGTGGCGAAGCTTCGCGACCTCGTAATACGCAGTTGCGCCGACGACGCCGAGCAGCGCCAGCGCAACTCCAAAACCCCACCAAACCTTTTTTTCCATGGGCATGCGGAAATGGCCGGAATTTGCGGGGGCTGGCCCCAGTTCCTTTCCATTCCCAATTTGACTCGGCATTTGTTTCGCTCCTAAGCGTCTGCTGGGGCGGCGTCAGGTGGCCGTGAAAAAGTGAGCCTCACAAAGGCGGGGAATCCCGTCAGGCTCGCGCCAGCGGACTGCATCACCAAACTGGAAAGGGGAAAAGCTGAAAAAACACAAAGAGAGGAGTCTCCAACCTAAGCAGAGGGTGCGGCGGTGTCAATAGGACTCGCCACCGCGGCGGCGAAAGAATACCCATCCGAATTCAAATTCGGTCTCTGAGAAGCGAGGATTTGCCTGCTCCCGCCAGCCAACTGCGCCTGGTCACCAGCCTGCCCTGACCTCGTCGAACGGGTCACCTTCTTCCTGCTACACTATCCTTCATCGCACAGCAGGAGA
>DASSGJ010000330.1:0-2550 GCA_035693545.1 Candidatus Acidiferrum sp. | reverse complement strand
CTCCCCGCGCCCTATCACGCCACCATCGGCAATCCCACCCCCCGCATCACCGACGAAACTGCCGAAGTGAAATTCCTGAAGCCTGACGATCCTCTTCTCAACACGCCCAACAAAATCACTGGCGCCGATTTCCAAAACTGGGTGCAGGAACGCGGCCTTTACTACTGGAGCGACTTCGACGCCAAATACACGCCGCTCCTCGCCATGCACGACCCCGGCGAAAAAGACCTCAACGGCGGCCTCGTCTACACACCCCTCGGCAAGGGCGTCTACATCTACACCGGCCTGGCCTTCTTCCGCGAACTCCCCGAAGGAGTCCCCGGCGCCTACCGCCTGTTCGTTAACCTCCTCAGCGCCTCTCAATCCGCGCGCTAGTGGTAGCGCCGGCATCCTGCCGGCAAGCGCTTCCTTGGAAGAACAACGCCGGCTGGAAGCCGGCGCTACACCGCGCCTCCCGTAAACCAACTGGGCACAAACGCCAACACGCGGGTTCGCCCTGCGCTATTCTCTCTACTGTCCAGCACAACGGGCATCGCCGCGCAGCTTCCTGCCTCAACAACCGAAGCGCGCCCAAACTTGGGGAGTGAATCGAGCATGAAATTCCGGAAAGACCCTTCAACCATTCATACCGCCGCACGACGCGCCTTTTTCTTTTTCCTTTTCTTGATTCTCACTCTGTCGCTCGCTTCTACCGCCTCCGCGCAAAAGAAAAAGAAAAAGAACGACACCACGCCCAATCCCCCCACCTCTGCGATCCTTCCCGATGAACAGCGCATTGACAACGCCATCGGCGAAATGCTCGGCGCCTGGCAACTCGGCGACATTGACAAGCTCCACGCCCACTACGCCGACGACGTTGACGTGGTCAACGGCATGTGGGCGCCGCCGGTCGTCGGCTGGCCAAGTTACCTTGCCAGCTACCAGTCGCAGCGTGCCCGCGCGCAGCAGGTTCGCCTGGACCGCAGCAATACACTGATCCGTGTTGCGCCGGGTGGCGCCGTTGGATGGGCTTCTTATCAGTGGGAATTTACGGCAGTGGTGGATGGAGTTCCGTCGTCAGCCTTTGGACATACCACGCTGATCTTCGAAAAGCGCAACGACAACTGGCTGATTGTCCACAATCACACTTCTCTGGTGCAGACTTCGCAGGCAGCCGCTCCGGCGGCGCAGCCACCTGCGGCTACACCTCCAAAACCCTGAGACCCCGGCGGTCCCGTGTCGCCACGCCTGCGCCTAAAAATTCTTCAGGCCGTGGTAGACGAACATCCCGGCGATCACCAGCAGCAGCACGCCCGAGGTGATCCCGCTCATCATCAGCGGCTTCCCGAGCGATTCGATCTTCTGAACCAACTCGCGCTGCTCTCTGGCCATGTGTTCCTGCGCCGGATCGATGAAGATCTGATCGTCTTCATGGCTGGAGAGCACGCTGCGCCATGCGATCAACAGCAAAAACACGGCGGTAACAACTCCCCAGACGATCAGCAGATACATCAGTGGCCCCGAAAACGCCAATTCCATGGCTCCCATTGCAACCTCCGGTGGAACCCGTCCGCGGTGCCTACCCCCAACTGTAGGCAGAGCTTTTCAGGCGGAGTATAGCACTCTGGCCTGAGAAAGCTAGTGACCTGGGGGCCCCGGAAACGGTCGCCAATTTGGCCCCTGCCGACCCTCAAGCCGGTGCCCGTTCCGTTGACAAACGCTCATTCCCACCCCAAAATAAGACCTGCCTGTAGTGTCCCTGTGCCCGAATGGCGGAACTGGCAGACGCGCTAGCTTCAGGAGCTAGTGGCCTCACGGTCGTGGAGGTTCGAGTCCTCTTTCGGGCACCATCTCTGTTCTCTTAACGCATCTCCGTTTCTTATCGTCTTTGTAGCGGCCGCCTTCTGAGGCGGGCGCTTTTTTTTGAGTGCGGGAGGCAAAGCTCCCGCTTTTTACAGTCTCAACCCAACCGGCCAACTCCCATTCGCCGCTGAATTCTCCCCATTCTTCGCGTATCCTTCTTCCCTATGAGCCCATTTCTCAGCCGCCCGCGTTTCTTGCCTGCAATTTTCTTCGCAATCTTCCTCCTCACCTGCGCCACCACGCTCCACTCCGACGAATGGAAAGCCCGCCACGCCCTCGTCGCTCCCAACGGCACCATGACCCTTACGATTCCTCCGGCTCCCTCCGAAGTCCTCTTCTCCGGCCCCGCCGATCCCTCCGATCCTTCCTGGCTCGCGGGCCTGCAAGCCTGGCGCAACGAACGCCGCACCCAACTCCGCCTCGATGAGTCCGACTACTCGAATCCCGATCTCGCCTGGACCCAGCGCACTTTCTCCCAGGTCCAGCTTCTCGTCTGGGACCGCTCCATTTACGATCCTGAAACGCGCCGGTACACCCCCGAAAAATTCCTCGCCGAAACCGAGCGCCGCCTCGGCCCCATCGATGCCGTCCTTCTCTGGCACGTTTATCCCAACATCGGCGTGGACGACCGCAACCAGTTCGATCTCCTCCGCGATCTTCCCGGCGGCCTCCCCGCGCTGAAAAAACTCGTCGAAGATTTTCACCGCC
>DASSGJ010000329.1:0-10089 GCA_035693545.1 Candidatus Acidiferrum sp. | reverse complement strand
GAGATGTTCAAGTTCACGCATCCAGAGAAAAGCTACGAAGAGCACGAAGCGCTGGTACGCAACGCCGAAACGATTTTGGAGAAGCTGGGCTTGCACTATCGCACCGTGCTGCTGTCCACCGGAGACATGGGATTCGCTTCGGCGAAAACCTACGACTTGGAAGTGTGGCTGCCGTCGAGCAACGAGTTCCGCGAGATTTCGTCCTGTTCCAATTGCGAAGCGTTTCAATCGCGGCGCGCGGGCATCCGGTTCAAACCCAAGGCGGGGGGGAAGAGCGAGTTTGTGCACACGCTGAACGGCTCAGGACTGGCCGTGGGGCGCACATGGATTGCGATTGTGGAGAATTATCAACAAGCGGATGGCTCGATCGTGATGCCGGAAGCGCTGAGACCGTACATGGGCATCGACCGAATTCCAGGGCCAAAGTAAGGGTCCGAGCATGCTTGCGGTGTTCAGTATTTAACCCATTGAATATAAAATACTTACAGCAAGTCCAGGGCGCGATTGGGTCTGATTTGCCAATATTTCGCCCCACGCAACTTCTTGAATCCACAGCTTTTCGTTTGACTCCCCGGTAGGGCCTGCATACACTCGGCTCAACGCTGCTAAAGGGCAAATTGTGTGGAATGCCTCAGGCGGCGCCTGCAAACCCGATGACATTTATTGCTCGCATTCTACGGTTTCTTTTTTGGGTGCTGATCGTTTCCTGGAGCGTTTCCCTGTTGCGGCGGCTGGTCAACAGGATGGGCGGCGTTGCCGACAGGCAGCAGCCGATTGATGTTCCGAGCGATGCAGTATCCCGCAAATTGGTGCGCGATCCCGTCTGCGGCATGCATGTGGCGGAAGGATTGGCGATCGCGGAACGCAGCGGCGGAGAGCCGGTGTACTTCTGCTCCGAAGAATGCCGCAACAAGTTTATGGATGCGCCGAAGAAGTTCGCGGCCAACGCCTGATTTTGTTTGAACGAAAAGAAGTGCAGTACGGCAGCGCGCAGGCGATTTCAGACCCAAGCAGAGGAAAGGACCGAAGCTGATGGCCACGGTCGCAAAACCCCCCGTTCCAACCCGACCAACGGGCGCTCCACCGATGGTGCCGCGGATTGCTCCGCGGGAGGAGTTGAATCCTTTTCGCATCGCGCAGATTCAGTTCGATATCGCAGCGGAAGTGCTGAAGCTGGATCCTGGCTTGCGCCAGGTGCTGCGCACGCCGAAACGCATCCTGGAAGTTTCGCTGCCGACAAAGATGGACAACGGGCAAGTGAAGGTGATGACCGGCTTCCGCGTGCAGCACAACGTCTCGCGCGGCCCGGGCAAGGGCGGTATTCGCTACCATCCCGGCGTGACACTGGATGAAGTGAAGGCGCTGGCTGCCTGGATGACGTGGAAGACGGCGGTGGTGAATGTGCCGTTTGGCGGGGCGAAGGGCGGCATCATCTGCGACCCGAAGCGCATGTCCAAGAGCGAACTGGAGCGGATGACGCGGCGGTTCGCCAGCGAGATTCTGCCGATTATCGGGCCGGACCAGGATATTCCTGCGCCGGATGTTTACACCGATTCGCAGACCATGGCCTGGATCATGGACACGTATTCCATGATGGTGGGCCACACTGTGCCGGGGGTGGTGACCGGGAAGCCGATTTCGATTGGCGGTTCGCTTGGACGCGCGGAAGCGACGGCGCAGGGGCTTGTCTATGTGGTCGAGGAAGCCTGCAAGGTGAAGAAGATTTCGCTGCGCGGGGCGACAGTGGCGATTCAGGGCTTTGGCAACGCCGGAGCGACCGCGGCGCGTCTGCTAGCCGATAAGAAGGCGAAGATCATCGCGTTGAGCGACACGCGCGGCGGTGTGACCAATTCGCGCGGCATCGATCCGATCAAAGCGATTCGTTACAAGGAACGCTCCGGGACCGTGGTGGGCATGCCGGGGGCTTCGCGGGTTTCGAACGACGATCTGCTGACCATGAAGTGCGACATCCTGGTGCCCGCGGCGCTGGAAAACGTAATTACGCTGCAAAACGCCGAAGCGGTGAAGGCGCGAATCGTTGCCGAAGCGGCGAACGGGCCGACTACGCCGCACGCCGACGAAATTCTGGCGCGGCGCGGCATCACCGTGTTGCCGGACATTCTTGCCAACGCCGGTGGCGTGACAGTGAGCTACTTCGAATGGGTGCAGAACCAGGAAGGCCTGCTCTGGGATTCCGACGAAGTGAATGTGCGCCTGCAGAAAATCATGGCGCGGGCGTTCCACGACATGCTCGAGGCGATGCGCAAGCACCATGTGCCGCCCCGCGCGGCAGCGATGACGGTCGCCGTCGGCCGCGTGGCGGAAGCCACGCTGGTGCGTGGCTTATTCCCGTGATTTGGATTTGGCCGTAACACTCAGACAATTCAATTCCTCCCCCTAGTTTGCCGAGTTTCAGGAAAACTACTGGAACTCGGTTTTCTTTTGCAAAATTACCTTGCAGAGAAAAAATAGTGCGCGTACATTCGCAGATGCCGGCCGTTTTCTGGCGCGAGATTCCAAATCCTCGGCGCCAGGGAGACGTGACCGGCTATTTTCTTCACAGAACGAGGCAAAAGACAGAACGACATGAGCCATCTCCATGGGCAGGGAATCGCGGCAGCTCCCGTATTGCTGACGATTGCAGGATTTGATCCGAGTTGCGGCGCGGGTGTTGGCGCGGATCTGAAAACGTTCGCGGCGCACGGCTGTTACGGGATGGCCGCGATTACCTCGCTGACGGTGCAAAGCACCCACGGTGTCGAAGCGGTGCACAACACTCCCAGCGCCGAGGTTCGCGAGCAACTGGACATTCTGGTGAAGGATTGCGACATCGCGGCGGTGAAAATCGGCATGCTGGGCAACCGCGGGAATGCCGCGGTGGTGGCGGAATTTCTGGACGCGCACAAGTTTGCGCACGTGGTGCATGACCCGGTGATGAAGTCGTCGAGCGGGGCGGAATTGCTGGACGCCGCGGGAATCAAATACGTCGCCGCGGAATTGCTGAAGCGTTCGAGCGTGATCACTCCGAACATTGCCGAAGCTGAAATCTTGACCGGGCTGACGATCAAAGAAGTGGCGGACATGGAGGCAGCGGCGCAAAAGCTGGCGGAGATGGGCGCTCTGGCCGTTGTAGTCAAGGGCGGGCACATGGAGAAGGTGGTCGACGTCTTGTTCGACGGGAAAGAGATGCATCACCTGGGCGGCGATCGTGTAAAGGTCGAAAACACGCACGGGACGGGCTGCACGTTTGCCTCGGCGATTACGGCGCAACTTGCGGCGGGAAGGTCGCTGTTGGAAGCGACGACGCTGGCAAAGGCTTACGTGATGAAGGCAATCGAGAAGGCGTACCCCGTTGGCAAGGGCCGGTTGCCCCTCGACCACTTCTACCGAATGAAGATTGAGCCGCTGACGCGCGGCACACATGAAGTGCCGCAGCACGGATTGCACCCGGCAGCGGAGCCCGCCGCGCACTAAAGCGAAATTCCGAGGCAGTCATCCTCTGAAGGGCCGAGCGGGGCAAGGAGGGACTATGCAGAAAATCTTCCGGTGTACCGGCTGCGAGCGCGGAATGCGGATTGTGGGTTCCACCGGGTTGGGTAAACACGTCGCGCGCACTGCTGTCTGCCCCTACTGCAATAAGAAAAACAAAGTGACCTGGCCGCGCGGGGATCAGTTCAATGTACAGCGCGTCGGGTCGAGATAAGCGCAATCTTCAGCAGATGTAGTTTCCTACCACCCTCCGCCGCCACCGCCGCCCCCTCCTCCGCCGGAACCACCGCTCCCGCCACCTCCACCCGAGCCCGGCGCGGAGGAAGATGAGGAGATTGCACTGGTCAGCGAACTGCCGAAGGACGAAGCGAACCCCGCCCCGCTGAAGCTGCTCCACGAAGAGCCGGTATAAAACGTGGGCGTGTAGGCTGAACCGGAACTCCCCGGAGCAGTGCCTGCTGCCGAGAGAACCCCCGAAAACTTGTTGGCCCAATCCTGTTCAAGGTCGAGAGCCAAGGCATATGGCAGGAATTTTTCAAACACCTCAGGAGTTTGTTGCGGGGGCGCGGCACGGTTCAAGCGGTCGCCATCAACCGACCCGAGAAACATCTTAAAACCTTCCACCTGATCCATCAGGCGGCGTCCGGCGAAGGTCGGCGCCTTCATGAGATGAACAAACACCCCATGAAGAATTCCTGTGGCGATCAGGAAGACACCAAACGAGAGAGACGTCATTTTTGTCAGGAAAAACAGGCCCATGGCTTCGCCGCCCAGGAAAGGCAGGGCGAAGAGAGTAAGAAAGATGGCTCTGCCGCCACTGATAAGGGCGGAATGGCCGCCGCGAAGGACTTCTCTCCAAGCGGCAAGTGCGCCAAGGACGAGCGCGGAAACGCCAATGGTCCAGAACGTCAGCCAGAAACTGGCAAATACTCCGCCGATTCGCTGTGGCGTGTCGAGTGTAACGAAGTAAGCCAGCATGATGAGAACGGAAAGGGCGATGGCGGGAATCAGATAGCGGGAATTGGTTAAGAAGTAGGTTTTTTCTTCGGCGGTTTTGAGCCACTTTTGCGTTGCGACCATCGCGCCCTTGATGGCGGTGTGATTCTCCTGCCGCAGGAGCACTTCGTTTCGTCCTTCAAAAAGTTCGGAGGCGATCTGTTTTTCGTCAGGAGTGAGAATCCGGTTGTCCTTAGCCGTGAGAGTGAGCCGGTAAGAACCCGCCTCTTCCGCGATTTTGAGGAAGCCGCGGACAGCCATGTCCAGAATGGCGGAGGCAAAGGTTTTGTTGTCGTAGCCCATGCGCATCAGGTAGCGCATCGCGGAAGGCGAAAGATTCGCAGGGGGTTCGTATAGAGCCATGATGACGCCGCGAGCGGGATCGCGGCCGACAACCGACCAGGCGATCAGATAGTAGAGCAAGGTAACGAGAAAGCCTGCGGAGAGAAGCAGCGCGCCGCGATTATCGCGAAAGAAGAATTCCAGGTTCTGCGAGAATGTGGGCGGAATGATGTAGCCTTTGGGCCACTGAAGGAGGACGCTTAGTCCTTCGCGCCCAGAGAGTGGGCGTTGGGCGGCGAACTCGAATGCGCCGGCTTCCAAAGAAGAAACGAGCTGCGATTCGCGGGAGCCTTTCGGCCCCGTGAAACCTGAAAGTGTCACCTTGTCGGCGGGAATATTCGTAGGAAGATGGACCGTGGCGCTGGCGGCGTCGATGGGAAAATCCCAGCCATTGCCGGTAACGTTCCAGAAAAGCTCGTCGTGATCCTTGTAAAAGCCGAGCTGCCGGTTAGTGGAGTAGGTGATTGTATAGACATGGCGGCCGAGACCAACCATTGTCCTGGGATTGCCGAGGTAGATGCGCTTGCCATTGAACTGGTCTTCCACGCGGAACTGTTCTGGAGCAGAATCGCAGGTGGCCGAGAGCATCTGGAAGCCGACAACGTACCGGTTGTTATAAGGGTCTGTATACGTCGTGGGGAAGTCGCGGTAAATACCGTGGCGGATTTGTTGCCCCGCGCTGACGACAGTGATCGTTTCGGTGACTTGCAGGGAGCCGTCGTCTTCGAGCGTGACGTCGCTGTGATAGTCGAGGATGCGCTCGGACGGCCCGCGCGCCGAAAGGGCGGCGGACAAGGCGAGGCACGCAACCAACAGAAAACGAAATGGCGCGAGGATTCGCATGGAACTCAATACATCCAGTGTAGAGGCGAGCGAAGAATTCCGGTAATTGGTGACACCCAGCGGTAAATGGCGAATAGGTGACATGCCCTTCAGCTCGTAATGCCAGCCCTGGATAGATAGAGCTATGGTTTGATTTTCATCCAGCAAGGACCGGAGGCGGCTTGGATTCACGAAAACTCGCCGGAATTCTGATGGTGGGGTTGGCGGCAGCGGTGATGGTCGTCGCAGTTTCATTGC
Source organism: Candidatus Acidiferrum sp. (assembly GCA_035693545.1). Classification (GTDB taxonomy): domain Bacteria; phylum Acidobacteriota; class Terriglobia; order Acidiferrales; family UBA7541; genus Acidiferrum. Next base: position 4,182 of record DASSGJ010000329.1, on the reverse strand, counting down.
CACGGTTTCCCCAACCGGCGGACTATCACGACTTCGCCGACCATCGCGGCTGGCTGGGCATTCCAAACTTCGGGGACGTGGTCTCCAATTTAGGTTTCGCGATTGTCGGCATACTCGGTCTGCACGCGCTCCTGCGAAAGCCCAGTCGGATTCGTTTTCTGGATTCGAACGAGAGGTGGCCCTATCTGATTATCTTCGTGGGCCTGATTCTGACTGCGGCTGGGTCGTCTTACTACCACCTGGCACCCGATAACGCTCGATTGGTCTGGGATCGCCTGCCGATGACGATTGTTTTTATGAGTCTGGTTGCGGCACTGACCGCCGAACGAGTTAGCGTGCGTGCCGGGATTGCTCTGCTGCCGGTCTTGCTGGCGATTGGCGTCGGAAGCGTCCTGCAATGGCGTTGGAGTGAACTGCAGGGACGCGGAGACCTGAGGTTCTATGCAGCCGTGCAGCTTTACGCCATGCTGGCTGTGCTCCTGGCGCTTTTCTTGAAACCACGATACACCCGAGTAAGCGACCTGGCGGTTCTGGCGGCCTTTTACATTCTCGCGAAGGTTACAGAAACATTCGACGCCAGGATTTTTTCATTTGGAAACATAGTGAGCGGGCACACGATTAAACATCTTGCCGCGGCAGTGGGCAGTTATTGGATTCTGCGAATGTTGCAGCGCAGAGAACCCATAGTTGAGTAGCTCCCCGCGGGTTATGCGCGGTGAACGATTTTCCCCGCGACGATGGTGGCTGCGGGGCCGCCTTTGAAGGTGCGGCCGTCGAACGGAGAGTTGCGGGATTTGCTGGGGCTTTCCTTCACCTGGTACGTCCAGGGACGATCCAGGGAAAAAATCGTGATGTCGGCGGGTTCGCCGGGGGCGAGTTTGCGCTGCTTGCCGAGAACTCGGGCTGGACCGGTGGTGAAGAGTTCGACCATGCGCATCAGCGGAATGCGATTGGTGTGGACTAACTGCTCAAGCGCCAGGCCCAGGGCGGTTTCGAACCCGAGGATGCCGAAAGGGGCTTTGTCGAACTCGACGTCTTTGATGGCGGGTTCGTGGGGAGCGTGATCGGTGGCGATGGCATCCACGGTGCCGTCGGCGAGGCCGGCAAGCAGGGCTTCGCGATCCTCGCGGGCGGCGAGAGGCGGATTCATCTTGAAGCGGGAGTCGTAGGTGACGTCTTCGTCGATCAAGGTGAAGTGGTGGGGCGTAACTTCGCAGGTGACGCGGAGGCCTTGTTTCTTTGCAAAGCGGACTTGCTCGAGTGACGCTTTTGCCGAGAGATGCGCGATGTGCAATCGTGCGCCGGTGAGTTCCGCGACCTGAACATCGCGAGCAACGCATACGGACTCCGCGGCGGCGGGCATGCCGGAAAGTCCCAGGCGCGTGGAGGCGACTCCTTCGCGCATAACGGCACCGGCTGCCAGGGAGACGTCTTCAGCGTGTTCAATGACGGGGAGATCGAGACTGCGGCAGTAGTCCATGATCTGGCGCGCCAGTTTTGCAGTAGCGATGGGTTTTCCATCGTCGGAGACGGCGACGATCCCGGCGTCGCGCATGGCCGCAATTTCGGAAATGTCTTCGCCCTTACTGCCGACACTGGCTGCGCCGATGGGCCAGACGCGGACGTGGCCATGAACCTTGGCGCGATCCACGATGAAGCGGGTGATGGAAGCGTTGTCGTTGACGGGCCGCGTATTGGGCATGCAGCAGACCGCGGTGAATCCGCCGCGTGCCGCGGCTTTGGTGCCGGTCTCGATGGTTTCGGAATTTTCCTGCCCCGGCTCGCGAAGATGGACGTGCATGTCAATGAAGCCGGGTGCGACGATAAGGCCGGTCGCGTCGAAAACTTCGACTCCGTTCGCACGGGAGATTTTTCCGGGCGCGGCAATTTCGGCGATGGTTTCTCCATCAAGGAGGATGTCGCGGACCGAGTCGGTTTTGGAAGCGGGGTCGAGGACGCGGCCGTTCTTAATCAGAAGCATGCGCAGATTCCTTGGATTTGGCGTCGGGTTTCACTTCAAGAGCGGGATGCGTGCCTTCGGAGGCGCCAACCATCAGCAGGTAGAGGATGGCCATGCGGGTGGCGACACCGTTGGTCACCTGTTCGAGGACGGCGGACTGCGGGCCGTCGGCAACCTCGGGAGTGATTTCCGTACCGCGGTTGATCGGTCCGGGATGGAGAATCAAAGCCTCCGGCTTGGCGAGTTTCATACGCTCGGCGTTCAGTTGATACAGCAGGATGTAATCGCTTTGCGAGAGGGAAGGCTCGTGGAGGCGCTCGGTTTGCACGCGGAGAACGATAATGACGTCGGCGTCTTCGAGGGCTTCTTCCACGCGATAGACGCAGCGGATGGGAGTGCCCGGCGGGCCGATTTTTTCGAGTTCGCGGGGAACCCACATCGCCGGGCCGCAGAGAGTGAAGCGGCAGCCGAATTTGCCCAAGAGATGAATGTTGGAGCGGGCGACGCGGGAGTGGGCGATGTCGCCGAGGATGGTGACGTTGAGATTGTTGAGGTGTCCGATGCGGTCGCGGATGGTTAGCGCATCGAGCAAACCCTGGGAGGGATGCTCGTGGGTGCCGTCGCCAGCGTTAACAACTGGGATTTCGAGGTGCCTCGCCACAAAATCGGCAGCACCGGAGGAGGCATGGCGCATGACGAAACAATCCGGGCGCATGGCGTTCAGATTGTTGGCGGTGTCGAGAAGGCTTTCGCCTTTCTTGAGGCTGGAGGCTTCCGCCTGGAGGTTCATAGTGTCTGCGCCGAGGCGGGAGGCGGCGGTCGCGAAGCTGAGGCGGGTGCGAGTGGAATTCTCGAAGAAGGCCAGAGCGACCGTTTTGCCGCGGAGAGTGGCTAGCTTTTTGAGGGGATGGCGCTGAATTTCCTGGAATGGTTTGGCTTGATCGAGAATGAAGGTGAGTTCGTCCGCGGAGAGCGGTTCAAGAGCCAGCAGATCGCGAAACCGATAGGTCAAATTTGCACTCGATCGCACGCGAGGAGCGCGCCACGTCTGGAGACATAGTTTACGCGATGGGGGCGGGGACGCAAAGAATAGATATCAGTCGGTGGCGGATTAGCTTCCAGTTAGCCCGTCACCGCCACGATCGAAGCTTTTGCGGTTACCGTTAGCTAGAGTTGGTGCGTATCGATGTCGCAGCTGTTTAGGGGTGACATTTAATCTCAATGCGAAGGAGAGGAGGGCCATCGGGAAGATTGGTGGCACTTTTGGGCGTCTCGACAACCTCAATGGCGTGCATCGGTTCCGGATTCATCCACTGAACTCTCCAAGTGCCGGAATGAACTGGTGCTTCCTTGCCCGGAGTATCACGAACGGTGCCATCCGGGCGGTGATAGCGAACGTGCGGCGTTCCGCCGCCCCTATCCCAATCCAAGAAAAAGCTGGGCCAACGGTGATGATGCATTGGCTCAGTTTTGCCAGGGGGCGGGACAGTGACTTCGAGCACGCGCACGAATTTGTTTTCTAAGATAACTTTGTGGCTGTTAGGCGCGGCCTCCACTGCATCGTAACCATCGGGGAACTCGGATTTGTCCTGTCCATAAAGGTAAAAATGACCGGCGAACAGGGCTAAAAGGCTCGCAACCAGGACGGCAAGAAATCCTAAGTTTCGTACTCCACAGAAGGTTTGTGGTCGGCTCATAGCGCGAAGTATACCGACGCACGCCTAAAGCATGTCAACTCCTGGTTAGTCGCGCGGACAATAAGAGAATTAGTCGATGCGGTCGACGAGGACTACACGCTCTTCCTTGTCGATTTCGATGAGGCGGACTTCGATGATTTCGGTGTCGCTGGTCTGTACTGTGCGGCCGACATATTGGGCTTCGATGGGCATTTCGCGATGGCCGCGATCGATCAGCACGCACAAAGAGACGCGCTTGGGACGGCCAAGGTCGAAGAGGCCGTTCATGGCGGCGCGGATGGTGCGGCCGGTGTAGAGGACGTCGTCCACCAGGACCAGGTCCATGCTGTCCACGCCGAAGGTGATGTCCGAGGACTGCAAGACGGCTTGTGGAGCGACCTTCGAGAGGTCGTCGCGATAAAGGGTGATGTCGAGAGTTCCGACGGGGACGTCCACGCCATCGATGCCACGCATGGCCCGGGCGATGCGCTGGGCCAGCGGCACGCCGCGGCGGCGGATGCCGATCAGGGCCAGGCTCTTGGTGCC
>DASSGJ010000328.1:0-4865 GCA_035693545.1 Candidatus Acidiferrum sp. | reverse complement strand
AAACAGTGGATTTGCTGGACCGGCATCTCCCACAAGCCGTCGCTAGGATACGCCGCTCGCTGAAGCCCAAGCGCGCCCTGGTTCTCTCCAAGAATCTCCAACCGTTTCTATCTCAGCTCTCCGAATCTGACCTTGGCTGCCCGGTTGTTTATACTCCGCTGGCGGCTTCGTCACCCGCTGTGCCGCCATCGCCCGATGAAATCGCTGCTTTCCTTGCGGCGCTCCCAGCCCTAGCCGCGCAGGGCATCTAAGACCCCCTGTGACATATGTCACTGTCTTTCGTGACCGGCCGACCCAAACTATCTGTGGCACGTTGAAACATGGCGGTGTGCTAAGATGTCCTTTGGAACCGCTCCTTTAGGGGTGATTTGTGCAGAATCGGGCAAAATTCGGTGTAGGCATCGGGGTGATCGTCGTGGCCTTGTCGTTCCTCGCCTGGCTCGGCTATGGCGAAAGCAAGACCTACTATCACACCATCGCGGAATACCAGACGCTGAACGCCTCCGATCGCGCTCATCGCATCCGCCTCGCGGGAATCGTGGTCGAAGGCAGCATCAAGCCGGGCTCGGGTCGCGTGGACTTCACGCTGGAAGAGCAGGGGAAGACCCTTCCCATCACATACGTTGGCAGCGATCCGTTGCCGGATACGTTTAAAGACAAGTCTCAGGCTCTTGTCGAGGGACGTCCGGGCCCCGACGGCCGCTTTGTCGCCGAGCATGTGCAGGCCAAGTGCGCTTCCAAGTACGAAGCCGCTCCCGGTGGCGACAAGCCAGCCCCGGCCGGCACTACCCAACGAAGCAGCATGTAACGCGCCAGTCGAAATTCCTCGGGGAGAGGCGGAAGCAATATGGATGTATTCGGTTCGTTTACGCTCCTGCTGGCGTTTGTCTGCGCGGTCTACGCGATGGTCGGCGGCATCGCCGCCATCATCACGCGCCACCCTCTGCTGATCAAAAGCACCCGCCAGGCCGGCATGGCCACCTGCGTACTGATTTTCATCGCCACATTCAGCCTTGAATATCTTCTCTTCAGCGACAATTTTTCCCAGGCTTACGTCGTCTCGCACAGCAATCGCGACCTGTCCACGTTTTATAAAGTGGCCGCACTCTGGTCCGGCCAGGAAGGCTCGCTGCTCTTCTGGAGCTTTCTGCTCTCGATCTACGTCATCTCGGTCCTGATCGCTTATCGCAACAAAAATGGCGAACTGATGCCGTATGTTGGCGTGGTCCTCGCCGGCGTACAGACCTTCTTTCTTATCCTGAACAATTTCGTGGAGAGTCCGTTCAAAACTCTCGCCACAGTGAACGCCAATGGCATGCTTGAACCCTTCACCCGCGTGGATGGCAACGGCCTGAATCCTCTGCTGCAATATCCGGAAATGGTCATCCACCCGCCGAATCTTTATTCCGGCTACACGGGCTTTACCATCCCGTTCGCGTTCGCCCTTGCTGCCTTGCTCGCGCGCTACCCAGGTGAAAAGTGGATTCACCTTACCCGCAAATGGACCATGATCGCCTGGTGCTTCCAGTCAATCGGCATTCTGCTTGGAGCGCACTGGGCCTACGCGGTTCTAGGCTGGGGCGGCTACTGGGGTTGGGATCCCGTCGAAAACGCTTCGCTGCTCCCCTGGCTTTCTGGCACCGCGTTTCTGCACAGCGTGATGATGCAGGAAAAGCGCGGCATGATGAAGGTCTGGAACGTCTGGCTGGTCTTCTGCACCTTCATGCTGTGCATTCTGGGCACGTTTCTCACCCGCAGCGGCATTGTCAGTTCCGTCCACGCCTTCGCAAACTCGCACATCGGCCCGTGGTTTGTCGGCTTCCTTGGGCTAACGCTCATCGTCTGCTTTATCGCCTACGCCAAGAATCGCGACTACCTGAAGAGTGAAAACCAGCTCGATTCGATGATCTCCCGCGAATCCAGCTTCCTGTTTAACAACCTGCTCTTTCTCGTCGCCTGCATAGCAGTTCTCTCCGGCACACTCTTCCCGGTTATCTCCGAGGGGCTCTCCGGCTCGCGCATCAGCGTCGGCGCACCCTTCTTTAACAAGATTATGATTCCCGTGGGCCTGGCGATTCTTTTCCTTACCGGCATCGGCCCACTCCTTGCCTGGCGCAAAACCTCGGGCGACAGCCTGAAACGCAATTTTGGCTGGCCTTTGGTTGTCGGTCTTCTGTGTGGTGTCGCTTCCTACTTCATGGGATATCACGATACCTACTCCATCCTCTGCCTTTCTCTGTGCGGCTTCGTGTTTTGGACCATCGTGATGGAGTTCTACCGCGGCGCGAAAGTCATCTCCGCGCGCACCGGCATGAGCATGATGATGGGCGCACACGAACTCGCCATGCGGAATACGCGCCGCTATGGCGGCTACGTCGTGCACTTCGGCATGGTGCTCGTCTTCATCGGCCTTGCCGGCTCGGCGTTCAATACCGACGTGCAGCGCCCCATGAATCTCGGCGAATCCATGAAGCTTGGACCGTATACGCTGGTCCTGCAAAGCGCCGACACCAAGCCCGAACAGAACTACACCGCGCAGCGCATGATCGTCGAAGTTCTGAAAGACAACAAGCAGCTCATGATGCTTTATCCCGAAAAGCGTCAATTTCAGGGCACCGACGAAGGCAACGGCACGATGGTGGCTATCTACTCCACGCTTCGGGAAGACGTTTACGTGGTCTTCGCGGGCATAGACACGGACACGAAACTCCCCGTGATTCACGCCTTCCTGAACCCGCTCGTCAAATGGATCTGGCTTGGCGGAGTCTGGGTGGTCATGGGCACGCTGCTAGCGCTGATGCCGAATCGCCGCGCCCAGCTTGCCACGGCGCTTGTGCCGCAAACCGCTGCGCCTTCGCCCATCGCGCAAGCTCTGAATCCATCCGCGACCCTGCGTGAGGGCCATGACTAATCGCTCCAACTCCGAGGCAAACCGCTCCGCCTCCAACGTTGTCATCCTGAGGCTATCCGACGAGGATAGCCGAAGGACCTCAACTTCAAATATTTCCCCCGCCTCTCGCTCGAAGCGCCGTCTCATCGCACCTCTCCTGGCCGTCGGGCTTTTCGCCGTCCTGCCGCTGTTCGCCCAGCAGCAAGCCGACCGCGTCAAGGAAGTCGGCGGCAAATTCCTCTGCATGTGCGGCTGCGGCCAAATCCTCACGCAGTGCAACCACGTCGGCTGCACCATGTCCGCCTCCATGCTCAAGGAACTCGGCGCCATGGTGAAGCGCGGCGACTCCGAGGACAAAATCACACAGACCTTCGTGCAGGAATTCGGCACCACCGTGTACGCCGAGCCGCCGAAGTCCGGCTTCAGCCTGGTCGCCTGGCTCATGCCCGTTTTTTATTTTCTGATTGGCGCCGCCATCGTGGTTTTCTTCATCATGAAGTGGCGCAAACAAGCGCCGGCCCCGGCCGCGGTCGCTCCCGCCGGCGTGCACATCTCCCCCGAGGCCTACGAACGCGCTCGCTCCCAGGCCGATCGGGATACTGAGGATTAGCCCCATGCCCCCTTTCGCTCTCGCTGCTTTGCTGGTTCTTCCCTCCGAATGGGCCGTCTATGGCGCTTGCCTCGGCCTCGCCGCCGCGGTTTTTCTCTTCGTCTTCTACATTCAACCGGATGCTTCCGACCTCGCTCCGCACCGCACCAAGCTCGACCAGTTGCTCGAGCGCCGCGACACGATTTACGACAATCTCCGCGACCTGAAATTCGAATACCGCGCCGGCAAATATTCTGAAGGTGATTACGAAACGATGAAGGTCACTCTCGAGAACGAAGCCGCCCTTGTTCTCGCCGAAATCGAGCAAGTCACCGAATCTCAGATACGGCGTCCGCGGCCGGCCGCTCACCCGGCTGGCGCGGACCCTGCGTCCGCGGGTAGGCGGAGCGCTCGATGAAGGCTTTCTGGCCGCGTCTTCTTACCACCGTCCTTATCCCACTTTTCGCCGCCTCCGCATCGCTCGCTGGAACGATTCACGGCTCGGTCGTTAACCGGACCACGGGCAAGCCGGTTCCCAATATGGATGTAGATCTTCTCAGCCCCACGCAGGGCATGGCGCTGCTCGCCACGGTCAAAAGCGATGCGCAGGGCCAGTTCACCGCCACCAACGATTCCATCGGCGCGGGTCCGGTTCTCATCCGGGTCACCTATCAGGGAGTCAGTTTTAACGGGTTTGCGCCGCCGGGCCGCCCGCAAGTGGATGTGGAAGTTTTCGACGTCACCAAGGATCCAAAAACGATTGTTCCCGCTTCCCACGTGATCATCTTTCAGCCGCGCGACGGCAAGCTGATTGGCGCGGAAGAATACAACGTCAAGAACGAATCGAAGCCAGCCGTCGCTTATTTCCGCACCGAAGGCAATTTCGAATTCGCGATTCCGGACAAGGCCGCGCTCCAGAATGTCACCGCCACCGGTTCGCTCGGCATGGACGTGCCGCAAGCTTCTATTGACAAGGGCAAAGGCCTGTTTGCCATCGCTTACGCGTTCCATCCCGGTGAAACGAACATTCGCCTGTCGTACGAGCTTCCGTATCCCGGCAATTCCGCGAAAGTAAAACTCCCCGCTGTTTACCCGGGGATGCGGATTCTTCTGGTTGCGCCTCCGGGTGTCACGCTGACTGGCGAAGGCATCAGCGCCGCGGGCCAGGAGCAGGGCATGAACGTGTTTCTCCACGACGCGCTCGCCGCCAAAGGCTCGCTTCCCGTTGCCGTTTCCGGCGTGGGGTCGCCGCAAGCCGCCGAATCCGCGGACGGTCAAGGGCAGCAGCAGGGGCAGGAAGGGAATTCGCGCACCCAAGGACAGCAGGTGGACATCGCGCCGCCGCGCATTGACGATCTGAAATGGCCGATGCTCTTTGGCCTGGTC
>DASSGJ010000327.1:0-2459 GCA_035693545.1 Candidatus Acidiferrum sp. | reverse complement strand
TGGAAGACACACTGGAATTGGCCAAGTCGTTAAAGGGCGTGCAGGTTGTGGTGGTGTGCCCGGAGGCGGATCAGGAAGAGTTGGTGAAGTTGACGGGTGATGGAGTGCCGGTGGTGCCGCAACAGGGGGAAGGCCTGGCCGCCGGACTTACGTTTGTATTTCGGCATTTCACCGCCGGCAGCGGGCACCGGGTCATCGCATTCAACAGTGACAGTCCGCATCTTGCGCCGGCGGTTCTGCAGGGGGCGTTCGAAATACTGGCCACGCATGATTTGGTTGTCGGGCCAACGAACGATGGAGGCTACTATCTGGTGGGCGCCAAGGCCGGGCACCCAACGCTGTTCGAAAGCGATGGTCTGGGAACGAAGAGTGCGCTGGAGAGATTGCTGGAGCGGACGAAGGTGCTTGGACTCTCCACCGGTTTTTCCGAACGGTTTTATGATATTGACGTCGCGGACGACCTGATTCAACTCGCCCGGGAATTGCAGCTTGCTCCCGCAAAGGCGCCGAGGACTGCGCGATGGCTCAGTGAATGGCAACCGGCGGCCGGGCGGCTTGGTCACCGGGCGGGAGGTCAGTGAAGCCCACAACCTCGAACGGTGAAGGCGGGCTCCGCCATCTTGCTTGACTCGCGGATAACCGGCAGGACTACAATGCTTGGCGCCAGGTGTGCAGCGAAGGCAACCGCGCCAGCCATAATTCACTGCATCCAGCGACCTTTGTAAGTCATCCAACCGACACACGTTTTTATTCACTGAGGAGGAAATTCATGACCAAGTTGCGCCTTTATAGGACGATCTCTTGCCTGTTGCTCGGGGTGATGATCTTTGCGGGCACTTCGCAGGCCCAGACGCGCCCGGCCAATGTCGAACAGCTTGCCAAGACTTATGGGCTCGATTCGTACGGACAGGTTGAGGCATTCCGCTACACGTTTAACCTGGACCTTCCTGCTCTGAAGCTGAAACTTTCGCGCACCTGGACGTGGGAACCCAAGACTGGGCAAGTCACCTATGAATCGACAGACAAAGACGGCAAGCCGGTGAAGGTTACGTATAACCACAACCAGATGAATAACCAAACCGCCGATGTGAAAGACAACATCGATCCGGGTTTCGTCAACGACAACTATTGGTTCATCTTCCCCTTCCATGCGTACTGGGACAAGAGCGCGACTGTGACCGTGACGGAGAAAGCAAAATTGCCCATCGGAAAAGGCACGGCAACACTCGTGAAGGTAAAATATCCGGCGGAAGTTGGCGGCTACACGCCGGGAGATACGTGGAATCTTTACGTCGGAGCGGAAGGGCGAGTGGTGCAGTTCGTCTATGAGCGCGGAGGCCCGAAGAAACCGAGCAACGTTACCACGACCTGGGCGGGCTACGAGAAGGCGGGACCGCTGCTTGTCTCTACCGATCATCGCGGAACGGCGGACGGCAAACCGGCGCGGATCTTTTTTACGAATGTGGCCTATAAGCTGGCGGGGTCAGACAAGTGGATGGACGCGACTCCGGCGAAGTGACTCAGGCAAGGTGAAGCCGCCTTTCGCTGCGAACCAGGCGGGCTAACGCGCAATCACAACGGTGGTACAGGAACTGCCGAATTTGGGGAGATCGCGATTCGCGGCCATGCGGATGTCCAGCCGCGGTCGCTCTCCCCGAATGATCGGGCAGTAAAAATCCGGCTGGAGTAACGCGCCTTGCAGACGGCGGCGTCCGGCGCATCCTCCATGGCACGTTTCGCGAAACTCGCAGGGCCGGCAGGGTTCGGGAAGTGTGCGCGCCTGCTCAAAAGGCGTTGAGTTCAGAATTTCAGACCCTGACGAAATTAATTCGGCGAGCGGCTCGCCCAGGCCGGGCCAGTAAACACACGGCTGGGTTGTGGCGCGGGGCGTTACGCGCACGGTGCTGACGCCGCATCCGCCCTCAAGTGGCGGCAGGCCGGCCATCGCCCGTACCAGGGGCTCGCCGATGGCGATTGCATCGGTGCTTTCGAAAAGCTTGCGGAATCCTTGCCAGTATTCTTCGTAGGTGAGTGCGTAGAGATCAGAGCGCACGGCCTGATAGACGTTCACGCGCAACGGAGCGCCAAAACGTTTCGCGACCTGCGCGACATCCGCCAGCCGCAGGTAGTTTGACTTCATCATCACCGCGATAATCGTTACCGGTATACCGAGGCGCACGCACCGCTCGGCTTGCTGGTGAATCAGTTGCCAGTTGCCGGGGCCCCGCTGCGCATCCTGTTCCGCCTGGGTTGGGTAATCGAGAGAAAACTCGATGTCGTGGAAAGCGCGCAAGTCTTCGTCTTCCAGAACGGCGACACTGTGACCGTTGGAGGTGATGGTCATCTTCACCGGCTGCGTTCGCAGGTAAGCCAACATCTTCTTGAACTCGGGGTGCATGCCGTTCTCGCCGGTTCCCAGATTCACCGAGCGGACCGGAAGGCATTCCATCACTGATTTG
>DASSGJ010000326.1:0-2313 GCA_035693545.1 Candidatus Acidiferrum sp. | reverse complement strand
AGGCTGGGTTCACGCCGGGCCCGAAGTGCGCGAACGGCCGCCGAGCCAGTGCAGGATCCAAATATTCGCGAAGCGCTGGATGAGCTGCAACGCCACCTGGGAACGAAAATTCATTTAAGAGAGAAGACGCGGATTCGTCCCGGCCAGCTGGTGCTGGAGTTTTACGATCAGGCCCAATTGATGGGGATCTACGATCGCCTGATGAAGTAAACTTCGCGCGCGAAGATTCTGACTGGACATTCGTTCAGGGATTTCATTCGACAACTCGCTTGAGATGCGGCGTTGACTTCCGAACGCCTGACGCTACATTGGTAAAGTAGACTTCCGAAAAACATTACATCGGGAGCACCGTTTGGGGGAATTTCAATGGCGTGGAAGTGGCCCAGTTCAGCAAAGAATGGCAGCAGTGAAGAGTGGACAGGATTCATCGATCAGGGTGTGTCGCTCGAAGGCACCTTGACGCTTACCGGTACCTTTCGCATTGACGGTCACGTGAAGGGGAATATCATCTCCGAGCAAACGGTCATTCTTGGAGAGAACGCCAAGGTGGAAGGACAGATCGAGGGAAACCGGGTGGTGATCTCCGGGCACTTCGATGGCGTGATCTTCGCGCGTGGTCGCGTGGAAATTCAGGCGAAGGGCGTGGTCACGGGAGAGGTTCACTCGCCATGCCTGGTCATTGATCCGGGCGGCATTTTCGACGGCCGCTGCCACATGCTCGCGGCTTCGGATGCGTCGGCGGGCGTCACAATTCCGATTCGAGCGGTCGGGCAAGCATAACCGATTAAATCGCAAATTCAGGTTAGTTAGCCGGAACCGTTGGCAGGTTCACTTAAGCGTGCCGACAGGGTTCCCTGCGGCGCGCTCGGCATCAGTAATGCCTGCTTTGATATTCGCTTCCCAGTCGAGGTGCGGTACGGTTGAGCTGTCCGCCGCCTTGTAAAATCGTAGAGCTTCGTCAGGGCGATTCAACTTCTTCAGAGACAGTCTTCCCGCAGTGAGCAGCGCCAGTAGTGCAGGGCGCTCTTGCGGATATGCTTGTGCCAACCGGTCGCTTTCGGCCACAGTGCGATCGTAATTCTGCTGGTTCTCCAGATGGCGAATCAATTCAAGCCAAGGGACCGCAGGAAGATGTCCGCCGGAGGCGCTGGAGAATTCCTCGTAAGTTTGCCAGGCCCCATCGGGATCGTGGGACCTGAGTTGAGCCTGAATGAGTTGGACAGAGGCTTTCTGGTAGGCCGGGATGTCGTTCCGCCGCCAATGCACTTGCTGGAGAATCACCAGCGCGTCGGTTGAGCTGGGTTTTTCGGCGACGTGCTTTTCCAGGATGGCGACGGCTTCATCGAGCTTGCCGTGGTCCAGAGCCTCTTGCGCCTCGACGACCGCGGGATCTCCTGTCCAGCCGATCTCCGCTTCGATTTTGGCGCTGGCTTTCTGTTCGAGGCCGGACTTCTGAATCACGAATGCACCGAGCATCCCGAAGAGAAATCCGCCAACGTGGGCCCAGTGTGCGACGGAAGAACTTTGGCCAAGCGCGGCGCCGTAGAAGAACTCCATGACCAACCATAGGGGCAAAAGCCAATAGGCGGCGGCTTTGAACTTGAGGCGGTAAAACAGCGTGACAATCGCCATTTCGATTTTCATTTTCGGGAAGCGTACGAGAAACGCTCCCATCAGTGCTGCCACAGCTCCGGATGCGCCAACGAGCGGCGTGTAGCTGCCGGGCGAGCACCAGGCATAGAACTGCAAGGAAGCAGCTCCGACGACCAGATAAAAGACGCTGTAGATTACGCGGCCCCAGTTGTCTTCCAGGATGAAGCCGGCCAGCCACAGGAACCACATATTGCCGATCAGGTGCAGCCACCCGCCATGGAGAAAGTTTGCGGTCAGATAAGAAGGGGCGCGAGGGTGTGCGGGAACGAATCCATAGTTGTCGAGGGTGGAGGAATGCTCAGATTCCTCGAACTGCTGGCATAGGGTGTCCATCTGGGCCTGAAGAGCGGCGGGATCATCCTGTAGTCGCATCTGCGCGTCCCAGGCATCCTGGGGGCGGCGAGAAGAGTTGGCGACACGATCCCAGGCGGGGCCGCTGGCTTTTTTCACATACTCGATGAATTCGCTGGATTCGGGAGTCGTTTTCAGTTCCGGATGCGTGGCGGCAAGGATAAGCAGGTGCATGCGAGCTTCGCCGCGTTTGGGCTGCTCGGCTTCGATCTTCCAGTGAGTGAAGAGAAAGATCGCAATGTTCAGTCCGATGAGTGCGAATGTGATTACAGGCCAACGGCGGCCGCTCATGTTTTCGTGGCGCAACGG
>DASSGJ010000325.1:0-6903 GCA_035693545.1 Candidatus Acidiferrum sp. | reverse complement strand
CAACTGCGGCCATTCCATGGCCGGTGTTCACGTCTTTGCGCGGCTGCGGTCGATCCTCTTCATCCTGAACGACGATGGGATGCTTTAATCCAGTCGGCAAAGAGGCTAGCTCCGGAGAAACCTCAAATGCTCTCAGCGCTTGGCGAACTTCATCGAGCGTGGCTGTTTTCTTCAGCCGCAACGAGACACATTCGAGATGGCCATCACTGACCGGCACACGATTGCAATGCGCGCTGATGCCCAGCCCGGCTTCGACGAATCGCGAGCCATCCCACCGGCCGAGCAGCTTTTGCGGCTCAGCTTCCATCTTTTCTTCTTCGCCGCTGATGAAGGGGACTACGTTGCCGAGAATATCAAGCGCGGGAACCCCCGGATAGCCCGCGCCAGAAATGGCCTGCAGGGTCACCACGAAAATCTTTTCCAATCCGAACGCATCCGCCAGTGGCTTCAAAACCAGAACCAGGCCCGCGGTTGAGCAGTTTGGATTGGTGACGATGAATCCGGTGTCGTACCCGCGGTTCTTTTGCTGCACGCGAATGGAATCCACGTGCGCGGCGTTCACTTCCGGGATCAGCAGTGGCACATCAGGATCCATCCGGTGATTCTTGGAATTGCTGACCACTGGATATCCGGCCCGCGCGAAATCCTCCTCGGCTTTTCCGGCAACCGAAGAATCGAGCGCAGAGAAAACAAAATCGCATTCGAGATTCGGATCCAGGTCCTTTACGACCAGCTTGCGAGCCGCCTCGGGAACGGGACCCTCAAGGTGCCAGCGAGTCGCTTCGGCGTATGTCTTCCCGGAAGAACGTTCCGACGCCGCGACACCCGTCAAATCAAACCAGGGATGGTCGGCGAGGAGCTTAACCAGTCGCTGCCCGACCATTCCCGTTGCGCCCAAAACTCCGGCACGCCATTTTCGCCCATTCGCGAGGGAACTCACAGCGCACCTCCGCAAGGCACGAATTCACAATCGGTTTTTACAATTTCTTGTTGTGGTTCCGGACTCATCTTCGCGGCTCCTCATCGGTTTGTTCCGCCGGAGTCATTCGGGGGGTTAAACGAAAAAACCCACCGCCCGGTTCGCTTCGGCGGTGGGTTAGAAACTTTTTCTTGCTGGCTAGCCGTTTCTCCCGTCGCCCGAAGCGCTCTTAGTGGACGTAGTGCTCGTCGTAATCGACGGCTTCGCGGCAGTCCCGGTTCGCTTCGTTGCGCCAGCCAACATAATCCCCACGATATCACGAGCAAAAGGATTTGGGGGAGCAAAACGGGAATTCGTAAAGCCGATGTGGCGAGAATGAAATCCCGGGGTTCGTCCCTACATTCGCAATTCCCATCCTGGTACTGCTGCCATGGTTCTAACCGTAAGAAAATACGGTATTTACTGAAAGCAACTTTATCTTGTCCCAAGGGTTTAGATGCGCCAAGGGAAGGGGAGGCTCTCGCAGCCTCTGGGGAATTTCCAAATCGAAAAGGGAGAATTACCTATGCACCTCAAGAAGTGGTTCAGCGGATTTTGCGCGCTCGCGCTGATCGCGCTGCTCAACGGTTGCGGCAACAGTTCCGGCTCCTCGACTAACACCAATCCACAATCCAACTCCGTGTTTGTCACCGGCACCGACGCTCCCCTACCCAGCGTCGTGGGCTTCCGCGTGGACATCACCGGTCTGACACTATCTGACGGAACCGGCACACCCGTTTCTGTTCTGAACGGCACACAGACTGTGGATTTCGCCCGCTTGAACGGACTTCGCACGCTGCTCGACATCAACACGATCCCGACGGGCACCTACACACAAGCAGTGGTCACGCTCGCCAATCCTTCGATTGACTACCTGAACGTGACAAATCCCCAGACCAACCCGCCCACGCATCCGACAATCAGCACGCTCGACACCAGCGCCAGTTCCAATCCGCAGCTTAGCCTGACGACGTCAACGGTAACCATTAATCTCGCAACGCCTCTCGTGGTTTCCGCGGGCGACATTGACGGACTGCGCTTCGAGTTCGACATTCGCCAGTCTGTCGCGGTGGACGGCAGCGGACAGATCACCGGCGCCATCACTCCAACTCTCGACTTGAAAGTGATTACGCCCTCGGACGCCGATGCCTTCATTGACGAATTCGACGCGGGCGTGGTCAGCATAAATGCGGCGGGCAACTCGTTTGTAATTCAAGGCCCGCACGGCCATCAGTTCACCGTGAACGTAAATCAGCAGACCGAGTGGGAAGGGAATGAAACAATCGCCAACCTGACCAACAGCTCGATCGTGGAGATTTCCGGAACGCTCGACCGCACTTCCGCGGCAATTCTGGCGGACAGCGTGGCCATCGTTTCGCAGGATCACTTCTGGGCCGGCGGACTGGTCACCTTCGTTGATCCTCCGATTGGCACAGCAACGGACTTCGATCTTTATGTGCGCAGCGTTCTGCCTTCCGGCACCGGCTTCAACTCCGGGCAAATTTCCAACATCGCCCTCACCGGACAGGAGAAATATTTCATCCACTGGTGGCACGACAATTTCGGCAGCTTCCTGTTCACCTCCACTGGCCTGGTGCCGGGGCAGCACGTCAGCATCGCCGGGCCATTCAGCAATGGAGTCGTCACTGTGAAGCGGGTTGTGCTGCGCCACTCTGGGCACACAGGGCTGCTTGTAACCGGGCAGACCAACACCAGCGCTGGAACGTTTGAGTTCGATTCGAATGGCCTGGCAGGCGTGTTGTTCGAAGGGCCGGTCACGGTACAGGTCACGCCGTTCACCCGATTCCTGGGCGGATTGTCGGGCATCAACGATCTGACCGGGAACACCGCGTTGCATCTGCGGGTTGTCGGCCTAATCCTGAAGACCAACACAGGCGCGCCGATCTTCCTGGCGCGCAGCGTTGAAAAACTGACCAATTAAGTAGAAGAGAGCTTGACGACAATTCAGCGGCCACTTCGATCGTCGAAGTGGCCGCATTTTCTTAGCAGGCGTTAGCAGGCGGAGTCGAACAGCAGACTGGAGCAGGTGAGGCCGGACTCCGCTTTTTGCAATTCCGAAATGTCCAGCGATTCGACGCGGAATCCCTTGGCTTCGATCCTCGCGCGCGTCTTCGGGTAGGACGCAGGAAATACAATGGCTTCGCCGATAGTCAGTGCATTTCCGGCGTGCGGCTCCCCCGGATCCACATCGACCCAGTCAAAGCCTGTGAATCTCTTCCATTCAAACCAAGCGCGATTGCCGAGGAGCGTATTTCGCCCGAGGTACGTCACCGCGGACTTCAAGTGCAGACAACCAGTCACAGGCACCGCAGTCAAATCGTATCCGTAATGCTCGGCAATCACCGCCAGTTGACGAATGCCTTCGGGGTTTGATCGTTCCGTCCGACCGGCGAAAATCTTTTTCCCCACGCGAAGAACGTCGCCGCCCTCCAGCATCCCGGGCAATTTCACGTAAGCCAATTTACGAAACGGTTCAAGAGCCGCTGCGAGGGAAGGCGCTTCCTTTCGCCGGGTCTCCGTGCCAAGAGAGCAAATAATCGCCACCTCATCGAGCACGATCGCAGGGTCTTCCACAAACATCGAGTCCGCCAAATCCCGCTCTTCCGGCAGAGAAATCACTTTCGCGCCAAGTTTCTCAAGGAGCGCTTCGTAGGCATGGTGTTGCGCCCGGGCCTTTTCCATATCAATCGGTTTGCGTTCGATGAAGCTCAATTCACAGTTTGCGAGAGAAGAACTAACTTTTCGCGTGATCGCCGTCAGCATTTCCTGAATGTATCAAAGATTCTTCGCTTTGGTCACCTGAGGAGCGGGAATCCGAGTTATGATTTTTGGTCGCCTGCCGCCGCCGGAGGAACCGTTGTATTCTTAGGCGTTCTCAGCTTCGCGTTTCGGCGCTGCAAGTCCAAGGAGATTGCCCACATGTCGGATGGAATTCGTCGCGTTGTCGCTCTCAGCGTGCTTTTGCTCGGCACAGGACTTTTGTGGGTGGTGGGACGCTTCACCGATGATGAGGCCAATGCGAAAAACGGTCTGAAGGATACGCTGAAGGCCAATCGCGAGCAGGCCGCCGCCAACGATCCTCGCCTCAAGGGCTCTTACCGCTATGAACAGGGCGGCTGGGTTTACGTTCACCTCGAAGGCGACCCTGCCAGCCTCGGCTACCAACACGGCTTTCTGCTGGCTCCTGAAATCTCCGATGCGTTTCCTGCTATCAAAACGAACATGACGCACTCGACGCAGCGCGACTGGGCCTTCTTCCGCGAAACCGCGCGCACTATGCTGTGGCCAAAAATCGACGCGGAGTACCAGCAGGAACTTCAGGGGATCGCCGACGGCGTGAAAGCGCGGAGTGATTTGAACCTCGATGTTTACGACATCGTGGCGATGAACGCATTCGAGGAATTGCCCGACTATTACGTGCCTTGGCTCAATAAACGCGAAAAGGCGGCCAATCCCCCCAATCTGAAGAGCCCGGGAAATTGCAGCGCGTTCGTGGCCACCGGCAGTTGGACCAAAGACGGAAAGATCGTGATCGCGCACAACAATTGGACGAATTACATGAATGGCGAGCGCTGGCGGATCATTTTCGATATTGAGCCGAAAACCGGCTATCGCATGATCATGGATGGCATTCCCGGCGTGATTGCCAGCGACGACGATTTCGGCATCAATAGCGACGGCTTGATGGTGACGGAAACCACCATCACCCAGTTCGAAGGTTGGGACCCGAACGGCAAAGCGGAATTCGCGCGGGCCCGCAAGGCGTTGCAGTATGCCGGCTCGATCGACGAATACACGAAAATCATGCTGGATGGAAACAACGGCGGCTACGCCAACGATTGGCTTATCGGCGATCGCAAAACGAACGAAGTCGCGCAACTCGAACTGGGGCTGAAGGCCTACAAACTGTGGCGCACGAAGGATGGTGTCTTCGCCGGCTCCAACTGGGCGCGCGACCCCAAAGTGATCAAGCTGGACACGCCGCAATTCGATCCAAACAATCTGGGAACATCGCCGAATGCACGCCGCGTACGCTGGGAAGAGTTGCTGAACGAAAACAAAGGCAAGCTGGACGTGGAGCTTGCTGAAAAAATGCTCGGCGACCATTTCGATTCGTTCCAGAAAAAAGAAGAAGCGAACGAGCGCACGCTTTGCGGGCACGTGGACGCGTCTACCCGCGGTGTCGACGTCTGGGCCTGGGGAGCGAATTATCCCGGCGGAGCAGTGCAGGGCAAAGCCAGCGATTCCGCAATGGCGCAGAAACTCAGTTTCGTTGCGCGCATGGGGCATCCCTGCGGCGAAGCGTTTCAGGCCAAGCCGTTTCTCGCCGCCCATCCCGACTACGCCTGGCAGGAGCCGTACTTGCGCGACATGCCCGCCGGCCCCTGGACGGAATTCCACGCCGGCGAAATTCCAGTCCCTCAACACTAGCACTCGTTCAACATTAAGCAGCGCGTGTCATCCTGAGGCTATCCGACGAGGATAGCCGAAGGATCTCAACCTCGAATCCATCCTCGTTTCGACAGATGAGGTCCTTCGGGCCGCAAACAACGCGACCCTCAGGATGACAAATTGGCTTTTGCTTCGCGCCTCAGTTGGAATTTCGGACCTTGACGCTAGCGAACGGGAATTTAGTGCGCCGCGCCGCCAGGCACGGAAATCTCCACGTGCGACGGATATTTCTGCGAGCGGTAAATCTTCTGCGTGGCCTTCTGGTAGTCCGATTCCTTCGCTTCGAAAATGTTGGGCACAAACTTCTGCGGGTTGCGGTCGTAGAGTGGAAACCAGGTGCTCTGCACTTCGACCATGATGCGGTGCCCTTTCTTGAAAACGTGGTCCGCGGTGTGCAGATCAATCGTGAACGGCGTGACTTCGCCCGGCATGATCGCTTCCGGCTTCTCATACGAGTTGCGATAACGTCCGCGGAAGATTTCGTCGGCAATCATCAGTTCGTAGCTGGCAAGATTCCACTCGGTATCTGATTTGTCGGGATACACGTCGATTAGCTTCACTACCCAGTCGCTGTCCGATCCCGTGGTCGCAGCGAAAAGTCTTGCGGTCACTGTGCCGGTGAGTGTCACGTCTTCCTGCAATACATCGGTCTTCCAGTTCAAAACGTCGGGACGCTTTTCGACAAAGCGCTGATCCTGCACCAGCCAGGTGTACCAGCGGCCTGGGTGATCGGACGGATAGGTTTCGTCCACGGGCCGGTTGCGGTAGGGCACGGGGTTCGATGGATCGCTGACGTAGGAATCGAACGGTTCAGCAGCGTCGGACTTGGGCGCGTCAAAACTCAATTTCCCATCGGCGCCGAAATAGAGGCTCTTTGTCTGCGCATCACGCGGCGGCCAGGCATCAAAGCGCGTCCAGATGTTGCTGCCTGTCTGAAACAGCAGCGCCTCCTTCAGCGGCAACTCGCCCCTGTCGTGTAGCCAGTAAGCGAACCACGGCGCCTCCACCTTCTCGCGGAAATACTCGCCGGTGTTGCTGGCAAAGGGAATCTGCCCCAGAAAGTTGCCGGGACCATGTGACCAGCCGCCATGATTCCACGGGCCGACCACCAGATAGTTCTTATTCGCGGCATCATTTTTCTCGAGATTGGCGTAAGTGGCCATCGGGCCGTAGAAATCTTCCTGGTCCCACCATCCCGCGACGTTCAGGTTCGGCACCGTCGCCTGATGCAGGACGTGCGCCAGCGCTTTCTCCTTCCAGAATTCGTCATAGGAGGGATGCTCGACAAAACTGTTCCACGAAGGAATTTTGCCGTGCAGGTAATCCTTATTGATGTTCGAAAGCGGCCCGACATGGAGATACCAGTCGTACAAATCATCCCGGTCAAACTTCAACTTGGAATTTTCCTTCGTTGTTTCCATTTCCGCCGCGTATTCGTAGCCATAGCTCAAGCGAAACGCGCCGTTGTGAAA
>DASSGJ010000324.1:0-3743 GCA_035693545.1 Candidatus Acidiferrum sp. | reverse complement strand
CCCGCGTCAAAGCGGCGGTTAATCAATTAGCCCAGCTGCAAATTATGTTTCTTGCGTACACTTTTCCCAAAGGGCACTATTTTCTTCACACCCATCTTCCACAAAGGAGCGCAACCCTTATGGCACCATCTGCGCGCAGGATGGCTGTTTGGCCTGCTCTCATACTGTTTTTGATCTTCGTCGCCGCCGCGGCCAGCTCGCAGAACATCATTGCTTTGGTGGGCAGCGGCTCGAATCTTCCGACGCCCCTCTACTCCCACTGGGTCGAAGAATATAACAAGCTCAACCCCACCGTGCAGGTCCGCTACCTCAGCACGGGCACCGTAAAGGGCATCGAGGATATTTCCCGCGGCGTCGGCGATTTTGCGGCCGGCGAAGTTCCCATGAGCGATGAGCAGTTGAAGTCCGCGAAATCCCCGCTCCTACATATCCCCACAGTTCTTGTCGCGATCGTCCCGATTTACCATGTTCCTGGTGTACGGGGGAATCTCCGCTTCTCCGGCCCCGTCCTAGCGGAAATGCTCCTCGGAATGATCAAGCATTGGGACGACCCGCAAATTAAAGAGCTCAATCCTGGCCAGACACTTCCGCATCTCGAAATCTCCGTCGTCCACCGCACCGACGGCAAAGGGTCGAATTATATCCTCTCCGATTATCTATCCAAGACCAGTCCGAAGTGGCGCAGCCAGATCGGCAAGACTCCCTCGCCGGCCTGGCCTGTCGGCGTCAGCGCCAATCGCGGGGAAGACATGATGGAAAAGGTGAAAGGCACACCAGGCGCGATCGGCTACATCGAAATTGGCTTCACGGTGAACGACAGCGCTGTCGGTGTCGGCCACATGCAGAATGCTTCGGGAAAATTTGTTGCCGCCACGCAGGCGAGCATCGCCGCTGCCTACCATTCCGCGGAAAAAACGATACCCGCAGATTTTCGCGCTTCGCTTACCAATGGTTCAGGGAACGAAACCTACCCGATCGTGAGCTTCACCTGGCTCTACGTGCCGGAAAAGACTTCCGATCCGGAACGTTCCCGGGCTCTCGCCAATTTCCTGGAGTGGGCGCTCAGCATGGGAGAACAAAGCGCGGAGCAGCACGGCTACACGCCGTTGCCCGCTTCGCTTACCCCCAAAGTGCTGGCCAAAGTCCATTCCATTCGTTGAGCGCACTCGCAGTTTGCCCGCAGAGAGGAAATCAATCAGGCAGTCTCCGCGCCCGCAGCTCGCCGTGCGATAATTCTCCTGCGAGTTCACCATGAAGCGAACTGACCTCCGTTCTGTGATTCTCGGTCTCTCCTGTTCTCTTTCCCTTTTATCAGGTCTACTGCCCAATCTCCTTGTTGCCGCGCAAACTGCGAATACCATCACTCGGCAAAGCACAAAAGACGGGACTCTCGAGATTCCCGCCGGAACAATTCTCCCCGTAAGACTCAATCACACCCTGTCTTCGAAAACCGCACAGCCGGGACAACCAGTCACCGGCCGCATCATGCAGGACGTTCCACTACCCAACAGCGAGAAGATTCCTGAAGGCGCACGGGTGCGTGGCACGATCCTCTCCGTGGAGCGGGGAACAAACGTCGCCAAAGGAAAAATCTCCTTCCGCTTCGACGCCCTCGAAATCCATCATCACGAAATTCCCATCGTCGCCAATTTGCGAGCCATCGCGGGCTTCATGGAGGTGCAGTCGGCTCAGACTCCCGAATTCTCGCCGGGCTTCGGCACTCCTTATCTCTGGGCCACCACTCGCCAAATCGGCGGCGACCAAGTGTATGGAGTTGGCGGCCCGGTCACCAACCAGGCCAGCGAAACCGTGGGGCAAGGGGTAAACGGTGGCGTCCTGGTTCACGTGCGCGCACAACCGGAATCCAGATGTCGCGGCGCATTCGATTCCGAGGATAGGCTTCAAGCGTTGTGGGTTTTTTCCGCCGATGCCTGCGGCGTTTATGGTATCCAGGGAGTGAAAATTGCCCACGCCGGCCGCACGGAACCCGTCGGACAAATAGCTTTAGAGGCCGATCAACCGGACCTGCTGATCCGCGGCGCCAGCGCCATGTTGTTGCGCGTTATTCGCTAGAAACGACAATCGCCGCACTTTGCGTCGTCTCCTCCGCGTGCTTTGTAAGATTCGCAAGCAATTCATACGACCGGAGCCGATCCTCGAAATCATAAGTATTCGCGACCACAATCAGCTCATCCGCCTGGGTCTCGTCCAGAAATCTGCTCAGTCGCGCCGCCACTCGCTCCGGCCCGCCGACAATCGCTGCTCCAAACTTTGCCGCCACCATCTCCCGCTCGTCCGCCGTCCATTCAATCGTCTTCACTGGGGGCGGCAGTGGCCCGGGCACTCCGCGGATCAAGTTCAAGAACATTTGTACCGCCGTCGTCGCCAGAAACTGCGCCCTCTCGTCCGAATCCGCAACCAGGATCGGCACTCCCACCATCGTGTAGGGTTTCTGCAAAACTTCTGACGGCCGGAATGTCGACCGGTAAATGTGCAGGGCGGGCAGCAGCGGCTGCGGTTGAAAATGCGCCGCAAATGCAAATGGCAGGCCGAGTTCCCCAGCCAATCGCGCGCTGAAATCGCTCGAACCCAAAAGATATATCGGAACGTTGGTTCCTTCGCCGGGATAAGCGTGCACTCGCTGCGATGCTGCCCGTTCGCCCAGATAACGCCGCAACTCTTCCACCTGCTCCGGAAAATCGTCGCCGCCGCTGCGCAATGAACTCCGAAGCGCTCGCATCGCCGCCGAGTCCCCGCCCGGCGCCCGGCCGAGTCCCAGGTCAATGCGCCCTGGGAATAGCGACTCCAGCGTCCCAAACTGCTCCGCAATCACCAGCGGCGCATGATTCGGCAGCATGATTCCGCCCGCGCCCACCCGAATCCTGGAAGTTCCGTTGGCGACGTAACTGATCAACACCGAAGTCGCCGAACACGCCACCCCTTGAATGTTGTGGTGCTCTGCCAGCCAGAAACGCTTGTACCCCAGCGTTTCCGCATGCTGCGCCAACGCCAGGGAATTGTGAAACGCCTCCGAAACCGTTCCACCCTGCCGCAGGTGCGCCAGGTCCAAAATCGAAAGTGGTGTGCTTGCAAGCCGTGAACTTTGTGCCATCGACCCCTCTATTTCTTCGTAATGATCGCAACTTCGCAAACCGCCGCTGCATCTATTGGATGCATCCTCCAATTTCCTGGTATTTCGATAGTTCCGGAGACGGAACTCGCTCGGATTCTGGGAAGGAGGCTCGTACTATCCGAGATACGTATCCGAATCAAGTAAGGACTTCAATTTCAGATTTAACCAGCTAATATTATGGGCTCCTTATTCATTTCTGCCACTGGCTTGGGTTCTGCCCACCTGTTGTCTTGGAAGGAGTTCGAGTGAAACACGACAGGAATCCTGCCCCTAACCGTGAGTCTATCGCTCTCGCCTGTCGCAATCGGTGGACGACACGTTTTGCCGTCGCTCTCGTCATTCTGCTCGGCGGTTGCAGCTCGCAGAAACCGCCCGCCGGCCCCACAATCACCTTCACAAAAATTCCTCCCGCTGCTCAGGGAGGCCGCGAGCGCGTGGACACCGTTACCGGCCGCGTGACGGGCGCGCGTCCTGGCCAGCAAATTGTCATCTACGCACGCAGCGGCCCCTGGTGGGTGCAACCCTGGCCCGACAAACCCTTCATCCCCATTCAAGCGGATTCCACCTGGGGCACTTCCACACATCTCGGTTTTGAATACGCCGCCATGCT
>DASSGJ010000323.1:0-10997 GCA_035693545.1 Candidatus Acidiferrum sp. | reverse complement strand
ACGGCCTGGGTAACCGAGCCGAAGGTGGAACCCCAGGAAACCAGGAGCAGGTCGCCTTCGGGGTCGCCGGTGGGCATGACATTCGGAATGTCCTGCCGGACGGCCTCCACTTTTGCGGCACGAATGCGCACCATTTTTTCGTGGTTCAGCGGTTCGTAGTTGACGTTACCGGTAATTTCCTGTTTCTCGATGCCGCCAATGCGGTGCTCGAGGCCGGGGGTGCCGGGAATGGCCCAGGGGCGGGCGAGGGTTTGCGGGTCGCGCTTGTAGGGGAAGAAGCCTTCGGGGTTGGTTTCAAACTTGACCGGAATGGGAGGAATGTCCTCAGCGGCGGGGATGCGCCAGGGCTCCGCACCATTGGCCAGATAGCCATCGGAGAGAATGATGACCGGCACCATGTACTTGAGAGCGATGCGGCTGGCTTCGAGGGCGATCCAGAAGCAATCGCCGGGTGTCGCAGGGGCGAGCACTGGAACAGGAGCTTCCGAGTTGCGGCTGAACATTGCCTGCAGGAGGTCGGCCTGTTCGGTCTTGGTCGGCAAGCCGGTGGAGGGGCCGCCGCGCTGAATGTCACAAATCACGATGGGCAGTTCGGTCATGACCGCGAGGCCGATGGCTTCCGTCTTTAGGGCCATGCCGGGACCGGAGGTGGTGGTGATGGCAAGGGCGCCGGAATAGGCGGCGCCGATGGAACTGGTGACGGCGGCGATTTCGTCTTCGGCCTGGAATGTCAGAACGCCGAAATTCTTGTATTTCGAAAGCTCATGCAGAATGTCGGAAGCTGGAGTGATGGGATAGCTTCCGAGGAAGAGTTTGAGGCCGGATTTCTGGGAGGCGGTGACGAAACCCATGGCGAGAGCCTGATTGCCGCTGAGGTTCCGATACGTGCCGGGCGTGAGTTGAGCGGGAGGAATCTCGTAGCTGATCTGGAACGCTTCGGTGGCTTCACAGTAGGAATAACCGGCCTTGAGGGCAAGCTTGTTGGCCTCGGAGAGCAGCGGCTTCTTGCTGAATTTGTCGTCAATCCAGCGGACGGTCGGGTCCATGGAACGGTTGTAGAGCCAGTAGCACATGCCGAGGGCGAAGAAATTTTTGCAACGATCCATAGACTTGGCATCGAGGCCAAGGTGCTGCAGGGCGGCGCGCGTCAGTTTTTGCAGTTCCACCGGGAACACGCGAAATTTGTCGAGGGTGTTGTCTTCCAGCGGATTGGAAGTGACATGGGCCTTGCGAAGATCGGCTTCCTCGAAACTGTCGGAATTTACAATCAGGATTCCGTTGGCTTTCAGGTCGGCGAGATTTACCTTCAGGGCGGCGGGGTTCATGGCCACCAGCACATCCACGGAATCGCCGGGGGTGTAGACTTCGCCCGAAGAAAAATTCAACTGGAAGCCGCTGACTCCGGGAACCGTGCCCGCAGGGGCGCGGATTTCCGCGGGAAAGTCGGGGAACGTGGCGATGTCGTTGCCGTAGATTGCGACTGTGTTCGTAAACTGGCTGCCGGTAATCTGCATGCCGTCGCCTGAATCGCCGGCGAAGCGGATGACGGCCTGCTCGATCACTTCCCGCCGGGTCTTACCGGAAGGAATATCCATCAATGTAGACATGGTGTTACGTTACCCCCGTCCTGAGGACAGCCCACCCTGATATTAGGAGAGTGGTCCATCATCGGCGAGCGGTATGGGACGTTGTCCGCGGGAGCGGAGGCCCCTCCGCCAGGAGCCGACACGCTAAGAATAGCACACCGGTACATAGCAGGTGTGATGCGGGTCACGCTAGTTGGGTGACGGTGCGCTGTTTGCCAGCGACTCCTTGGCCTCGCATGCGGCGATGAAGCGGGTGTGGAAGTAGAGCAGCAGCCAGATCAGCAGGACGCCTGGGATCAGCGAGAGGATGCCAAATACCCGAGTTTGCGCAAACGCCATTTGCCCCGCCGGGCCTTCCGGAAGACTCATCTGGGACATGATTTCCTGCAAGTTGCGATCATAGTTTGGACGGAGCAAAGCGATAGTGCCGCTGGCCATCCAGAAAAAATACTGGCCAAGCATGAGTGGGTAACTCCAACGCTTCAGACGCAACATCCCGATGGAGCCCGCGAGGACGAGGATCGCTGCAAGGTAAAAGATCGCAAAACCGACAGCGCCGTGAAAGCGGTGGCCAAACAGGATTGCGTTGACGGGAAAGCTGGTGAAAGGCAGAAACAAGCTGAAGCCCGCGGAAAATATGGAAAACCCGGCAAGAATGGCAAGCGGAAGCGGACAGCGAGGCGGCGGCGCCGCGACAGTTTGGCCATCATTCAAGGTCATGCCGAGAAACTGTTCCTTGATCGCCTTCCGGTTAAAGAGCAACAGCCACCAGATTCCGATGAGAAACTGGATTCCATACACGACAATCATCAGGAGTCGCGTGAAAGGCATGGCGGCCGCAGTATCGGCGGGCATTTCCGGCAGCGGGACGAGAGCCGTGGAGATGAGCATCATTCCGCTGAAAAAAGCGGTTACTCCGCCCCAGATGAGCATCGAGATGCGCGCCCACTTTTTCAAGCGCAGCACTCCGATAGAAGTGAAGAGGCCGAAGATTGCCAAGGCGGCGGCGAAAGCCAATATCGGCGCAAGGATGCCAATGGCTAACGGCGGCACAGCAGCGGAGCCGGTCTGCGGCAGCATAGTCATCCCGGCGATTGCCCCCAACGTGCCGAGAAGGGCAAAGAGACTGGTGAGAATGCCGACGATGGCGGCGGCAACAACCGCGCCGGATGGGCTGGATGATTTCATGGCCCAGCTATATACCATTTCGGCGAGCGAGACGATAGAGCAGCGGGAAGCGAGCCAAGGAATTGTTGAGAGAATCAGCCCGCGATGGATTCCGACTCCGGCGGCGGCTCGAACTGACGCTTCACGCTGGGCATGCGGAAAAGGAAAATCCACCAGATGCTGACGGGGAACAGCGCGATTACCAGGGAGATAGCAAGGAGCTGTTTGAATGATTCCAATTCACCGACGAAGTGAGTGGGGATGAAGAAGGTTTCAAACGGACGGAAGGCGATGATGTACAGGCAGAAACAAAGAGCCACAGTGGCCCATAGCAGGGCCGCGCGGCGGGCCCACGGCTTCAATTGAAACAATCCGATGCCAGTGCGAATTCCGGAAGCGATCAGGAAAAGCGGCACGGAAAAAATCAGAAACAGCGTGACGGGATAGAGTTCGTACAAATGCTTACCGTGGGAAACCGGCCCCGCATTGAGCACGCCAAGGAGCAGATTTCCCCAGACAAATAAAGCCGAGGTACTGCCGAGAATGGAGAGAGCAGCGGCGCAGGTGACGCCTGCGGAACGACGAGTTGAAGTCCAAACGGTCTCAGACATGTCTGGCGATAAGAAGAACACATGGAGGAAATCGTGAAAAGGGTACGAGCGAGGTGAGTTTGCGCAAAACGGCACTTGACGTTCGCTTTCTTTTCGCCTAGAGTGTGTCCAGGTTGGACAGGTCCTGATACGGCAGAGGGCTGAGTGAAGATGCCGCCTAGCGAGTGGAGCGGCGAGCCGCGGAGGCTACTGATGGCGCTGACAAAACGGCAAAAAGAAGTGCTCGATTACCTGGTTTCCTTTGAGACGAAACACGGCTACGCGCCGAGCTTCGAGGAAATCGGGAAGGGACTGAAGCTGACTTCGCTGGCCACGGTACACAAGCACATCAGCACGCTGGAGAAAAAAGGTTTTATACGCCGCGGCTACAACCAGAGCCGCTCGATTGAGATTGTGCAATTGCCGAAACCGGTGAAAGAGCAAGTGATTGAGCGACGCGTCCAGGAGTTGCCGCTGGTCGGGCGCATCGCGGCAGGGCGGCCGCTGGAAGCGGTGGAAGAGCGCGAAACGATTTCGCTGGGTGATTTTGCGCGCGGAGGCAATTCCTTCGTGCTGCAGGTGAAAGGGAACTCCATGATTGAGGATCACATCATGGACGGCGATTTTGTGGTCTGCGAGCAGACCCAGGTGGCGAATGCGGGGGACATTGTGGTGGCGCTGGTGGCGGGGGACGAGGCCACGTTGAAGCGGTTCTACCGGGAAGGATCCGGCAAGGTGCGGCTCCAGCCGGCGAATTCGGAGATGGCGCCGATCATGGTTTCCGCGGGCGACGTCAAGATTCAGGGCAGGGTCATCGGAGTTCTCCGCAAATACTAAGGTATTCCCTTGAGAGAAAGCGGGGCGCTTCTGAGCTACACTGGAGCGATGCTGGCGACTCTCTCTATTTCTGGCGGCCTTTCTTGAGCCGTTCGATGAGCAACAATAAATTTTCGCATCGGTTTCGCGTGAGTTCCGCGGCCACCGCGATCCTGCTTTTTTTTCAGCTGCTCCTGCCTCCCATGGGGTGCGGGTACGCGGTACTTGCCCATCAAGCCCTGATTGACACTACTTGGGAATCACACCTGAAGCCGTTGTTGAAGGTCCGATATCCAGACGCGACGGAAGAGCAGTTGAGCGCGGCGCAGGCGTATGCGTACGGCGGTTCCATCATTCAGGACCTGGGTTACTATCCGCACGGCAGCCACTTTTTCAGCGACCTGACGCACTATGTGCGCAGCGGCGATTTTGTGCTGGCCCTGCTGCGGGATTCGCAAAATGTTTACGACTACGCGTTTGCACTGGGTGCGCTTTCGCATTACGCGACGGATAACCAGGGGCACCGGCTGGCGACGAACCGGGCGGTGCCGATGCTTTATCCAAAGCTGAAGAGCAGGTTTGGCGATTTTGTGACGTACGAGGACGACACGTTGGCCCACGTGAAAACCGAATTTGGGTTTGACGTGCTGCAGGTGGCGAAGGGGCAATACGCTTCCGAGAGCTACCACGACTTCATCGGATTTGAGGTTTCCCGTCCGCTGCTGAACCAGGCATTTCAGCAGGTTTATGGAGTGGAATTGGTTTCGGTGCTGGACGACGAGGATAAGGCGCTGAACTCCTACCGCCACGACGTCAGCACGTTGATTCCCGAAGCTACACGAATCGCCTGGAGCTTGAGGGGCAAGGAAATCCAGGCGGATGAGCCGGGCGCCACGCACCGGAAATTTCTCTACAACCTTTCCCGCTCAGCTTATGAGAAGCAGTGGGGAAGGGATTATCAACGGCCGAGCGGCAAAGAGCGCTTTTACGCGTTTCTGTACAAACTGCTGCCGAAGATCGGGCCGCTGAAAGTGCTGCAGCTGAAGACCCCGACACCGGAGACCGAGAAGCTGTTTGAGGAGAGTTTCAACGCCTCAGTCCAGGAATACCAAAAGTTATTGAGCGACGAACGGAAGGGAACACTGCAGCTTCCCAACGTGAATTTTGACGTGGGCAGCGAGACATCGGGCGGAAAGTACCGCCTGAACGACGATGCGCACGCGCAACTGCTGCACCGGTTGGCTGAGAAGAAATTCGGCTGCGTGTCGCCCGACTTGCGGGAAGAGATATTAGGCTTTTTTGGCAGCGCGGATGCCCCGTATAACGGTAAGCAAGATAAAAAGACGTGGGACCGGGTGCAGGCCGAACTGGAATCGTTGAAAGAGATGGAGCCAGGCGCCGCGCCCGTGCATCAAACGAGTTCAGGGTTGCCCGTCGGCGTGAAAGCCCGCGCCGAGTAGGGTAGACTGCTAACTCCTTCGAGGGGCAAAACCTCGAAGCATAGGACGCCTCTACTCGTGACCACAAAAGCCCCCAGCCTTCTTTTGGTCGGTGCACCCGACCCCAGCCGTGATGCGCTTGGCCAGATTCTTGCCACCGCCGGTTATGCACTAACCACCGCCGATTCCAGCGAAGACGCTTTCCAGAAAATGCAAGGCGTGCCACCGGACATTCTGCTGCTGTCTGCCGCCGGAGGAAGCGGTTCTTGCAACGAAGCAATCGCCGTCGCCAGGTCGCACAATGCGGAAATGCGGATCGTGGTTTTGTCCGCGGGCAGCGCGGCGGACCGGGCTCGGGCGCTGGATTTGGGCGCGGATGATGTGGTGGCGGTACCCTGGACCGAAAATGAGTTGCTGGCGCGAGTGCGGACGCAGTTGCGGCAAAAGGGCGCCGTAGACAAGCTGGAAGAGAAGAATCGCATCGCGGAAGAAAGTTTTGGCGTAGCGCAGACGGCGTTCCAGGCGCTGGCGGTCACGGAAAAGATGACGCGCGACGCGTTTTCGCTGGAACGGATCCTGAAGATCGGCGTGCTTTCGTTGTTTGGATTGGCACTGATCATCAGCGGCGTATTTTTCTTGTATTCGCACCGCGCGGAGAAGGAAACCAAGCGGGCTTACGGAGAGATTGCACAA
Source organism: Candidatus Acidiferrum sp. (assembly GCA_035693545.1). GTDB lineage: Bacteria > Acidobacteriota > Terriglobia > Acidiferrales > UBA7541 > Acidiferrum. The sequence continues at coordinate 4,706 of DASSGJ010000323.1, read as the reverse complement.
CTGGAGCGCAGCGTTCAGACCGAGCAGCAGTTGCTGGCTTCGGCGCGGCGCTTGCGGGACGATCCTTCCAACGCGGACATGCTGCAGCAGAAAGAACAGCTGCAGAAGCAGAGCGAGGAGTTGAAGAAGAAGCTGGCGGCGCAAAATGACGGGACTTCCAGCGAGCTGCGGCGCCAATTGGAAGAGACCACCAGCCGGCTGGCCAAGATTGAAGGGCAATCGCAGGCGGCGGAGAGCATCATCCGGGCATACGCGCCGAGCGTGGGGCTGCTTCACGTTTCGGTGGCGTTCAATGATAAGTCGTCCGGCCGGCGGCTGCGGTACGGAGGGATGGACAGCGACGGTTCGCCGCTGAAGGATAGCGACGGGAATCCGGTTTATACGACCGAGGGGCGCGGGCCGGAAGTGCGCGGGGACTTTTTTGGCACCGGGTTTATTGTCGGGGACGGAAAAATCCTGACCAATCATCACGTGGTGCAGCCCTGGTGGGAGAATCAGGAATTGGCCGGAGCGATGAAGCAGGGGCTGGAGCCGGTGATCGCGGAGATGACCGCTTATTTTCCCGGCGAGTCGAACGGCATACCTGTGAATATTTCGCAGATTTCGAAGGAAGCGGACCTGGCGTTGGTTCATGGCGATCTGACGGAGCTGCACCGGCCGATTCTGAGGCTTGACGCGACCAAGGAAGCAGCCGTTAGCGGCGAAGAGTTGATCAGCGTGGGTTACGCGACCGGATTGGACGCGATTCTGGCGCGGGCTGGAGACGACGTGGTGCAGCAGATTGTGAAAGCGAGCGCGGGAGATCCGAAGCTGGTGCTGGTGGAATTGGCGAAGAGGAAATTGATCCGGCCGCTGGTGACGCAGGGGCATGTGGGCGATGTGTTGGCGGACAAAATTGTGTACGACGCGCAGACTACTTCGGGCGGATCCGGCGGGCCGTTGCTGAACCGGCAGGGCGGAGTGATTGGAGTGACGTTCGCGATCGTGAAGGGATTCGGCGGGTCGAACTTTGGGGTGCCGATCCGTTACGCGCTTCCACTGGTGAAACACTAGATTTCAGTGCGCCACCGTTCGTACATAGGAAATTTCTATTTGCGTGATGCAAATTATTGGTCCTCGTATTTTCCCCATCGGTGAAAGAATGTAGAATTTCGTGTGCAACCATCAGCCCGATAGATTAGTTCCCGTGAAAAAGAATCGACCCATCCGCAAGTTGCTGGCTGCCAACCGCAGCGAAATCGCCATTCGTATTTTTCGCGCTGCAAATGAACTTGGTCTGCGGACAGTGGCGATCTACTCGAATGAAGACCGGCTGGCGTTACACCGGTTCAAGGCGGACGAGGCTTACCAGGTTGGCGCAGGGAAGGGGCCCGTCGAGGCGTATCTGGATATTCCCGGAATTATCGGCATCGCCAAGACTCATGAGGTGGATGCGATCCATCCGGGGTACGGGTTTTTGGCGGAGAATCCGGCGCTTGCCCGGGCCTGCGCCAAGGCTGGGCTGACTTTTGTCGGGCCAACGCCTGAATTGCTCGAACTCCTTGGGGACAAGACCGCGGCGCGAAGGCTTGCGGCCCGGGCCGGTGTCCCGGTGTTGCCTGGAACGGAGAAGCCAGTTTCTTCGATCGGGGAAGCGAAGAATATTGCCGCCGAGATAGGGTATCCGGTCATCGTGAAGGCGGCAATGGGCGGCGGGGGACGAGGGATGCGCGTCGTTCGCGACGAGGCGCAGCTTGCGGCCCGGCTCGAAGAGGCACAAGGCGAGGCAAAGTCGGCGTTCGGGGATGCTTCGGTGTTCCTGGAAAAATATTTGCCGCGGGCGAAGCACATTGAAGTGCAGATTCTCGCGGACGAGCACGGGAATCTGTTGCATCTTTACGAACGCGATTGTTCAGTGCAGCGGCGGCACCAAAAGGTCGTCGAGGTGGCGCCGGCAGCGAATCTTCCGCAAAGTGTGCGGGAGGGGCTGTGCAACGCAGCAGTGCAAATTGCCCGAACGGCGAATTATCGCAATGCGTGCACGGTGGAGTTTCTCTACGACGTCGATTCGCAGAACTGGTATTTCATCGAAGTGAACCCGCGTGTGCAGGTGGAGCACACGGTGACGGAGATGGTCACCGGTATAGACATCGTGCGATCACAGATTCTGATTGCGCAGGGCCACAAATTGCACGATGAGCCGCTGGCGTTGCCGGTTCAGGAAAAAGTTCCGCTGTACGGGGCGGCGCTGCAATGCCGGGTCACCACGGAAGATCCGGCGAAAAACTTTGCGCCCGACTACGGCAAGATCTCGACGTACCGGTCTCCCGCGGGATTCGGCATTCGCCTCGACGGAGGAACGGCGTATGCCGGAGCGGTGCTCGCCGCATACTACGATTCGCTGCTGGTGAAAGTCACGGCCTGGGGCGCCAACCTGAACGAGGCGTGCCAGAGGATGGACCGCGCGTTGCGTGAATTCCGCATTCGCGGCGTGAAGACAAACATCCCATTCGTTGAAAATGTCGTTAACCACCCGAAATTCCGCGCCGGCGAAGTGACCACTTCATTCCTGGATGAATCGCCTGAGCTTTTCCGCTTCTCCGGCCGAGCGGATCGCGCCACCAAGCTGCTTTCGCTTCTCGGCGACGTCATTCTGAACGGCAATCCGGAGGTGAAAGGGAAGCCGCGTCCGGAAAAGATGGAGAAGGCCGTAATCCCCTCGGCGCCGGGCGTCGAACCGCCGCCGGGCACGCGTCAGCTGCTTAAGAAACTTGGACCGGGTAAATTCGCGGCCTGGGCGCGGAAAGAAAAGCGGTTACTGATGACGGATACGACGTTCCGCGATGCCCACCAATCGCTGATGGCCACGCGCGTGCGCACGTTTGACCTGCTGGCGACCGCCGACGCCGTCGCGCAGCGACTGCCGAATCTCTTCAGCCTCGAGATGTGGGGCGGGGCGACGTTCGATACATCGATGCGCTTCCTGCATGAGGACCCCTGGCAGCGCCTGCGCGAACTTCGCGAGCGCATCCCAAACATCTGTTTTCAGATGCTGCTGCGCGGTGCGAACGCCGTTGGCTATACGTCATATCCGGACAACGTGGTGCAGGAATTCGTGAAAGAGTCCCACCGCCAGGGTATTGATATTTTCCGCATTTTCGATTCGCTGAATTCGATCGAAAACATGCGCGTCTCGATGGACGCGGCGCTTGAGACCGGGGCCATCTGTGAGGCGGCCATCTGTTACACAGGCGATCTCCTGGACAAGAGCCGGCCGAAATACTCGTTGAAATATTACGTCGGCATGGCCAAAGAGCTAGAGAAATTGGGCGCGCATTTTCTGTGTATTAAGGATATGGCGGGATTATGCAAACCCTACGCTGCATTTGCCCTGGTGAAAGCGCTGCGCGAAGAGATCGGCATCCCGATTCATTTTCATACGCACGACACCAGTGGACTGAACGCCGCGTCGCTGCTGAAGGCGTCGGAGGCGGGCGTGGACGTGGCCGACGCAGCGGTGGCCTCGATGAGCGGCGGCACCAGCCAGCCCAATCTGAACGCGATTGTGGAAACGCTGAAAAACACGCCGCGCGATACGCAACTTGATTCCGAAGCGCTCAACGAATGTTCCGAATACTGGGAAACCGTGCGTGCCTATTATTCTCCATTTGATTCCGGCCCCAAGTCAGGTTCCGCGCGACTCTACGAGCACGAAATTCCTGGTGGACAATTTACCAATCTCCGCGAACAGGCCGCTGCGATGGGTCTCGGCCACCGCTGGCGTGAGGTGGAAAAAACCTACGCCGAGGTGAACCATCTGTTCGGGGACATTGTGAAAGTAACGCCCTCCAGCAAAACGGTCGGGGACATGGCTCTGTTCTTGCTTGCCAATGAAATGAAGCCTTCCGACTTGCTGGGGCTTCCTGAAAATCACGACATCTCGATGCCGAATTCGGTGGTGGAGATGTTCTCCGGCGCGCTTGGGGCTCCTCCGGGGGGCTGGCCGAAGAAGTTGCAGCGTATCATTCTGCGGGGCCGGAGTCCGTTGAAGGGGCGCCCCAGTGCGAGTCTTCCAGCAGCCAACTTTGCTGTGGAACAATCGGAGTTGCAGAAAAAAGCGGGTCACCCCGTCGAGGTCGACTCGCTGCTGAGCTATCTGCTCTATCCCGATGTCTTTCTGAAGTACGACAAATTTCGCCAGACTTATGCGGATGCGAGCGTCTTGCCGACGCCGGCGTTTTTCTACGGTCTTCAGCCCGGGGAAGAGATCACCGTCGAAATCGAGCCGGGGAAGACGATGATTGTGAAGTTTCTGACTATTGGCGAAGCGCATCCCGATGGGACGCGCACGCTATTCTTCGAGCTCAACGGCCAGCCGCGCGAAGTCACGGTGCGCGACCGCGCGTTGCGTATCGTCGAGCGCAGCCATCCGAAAGCCAATGCCGAAGAACCCGGCCAGGTGGGCGCGCCGACAGCGGGCCTGGTGAGTTCCATCGCTGTGCAGATTAACCATCCCGTCGAACGGGGTGCTAAACTGCTGACACTGGAAGCCATGAAGATGCAATCGAACATTTATGCGCCGATCGCGGGGCGCGTCACAAAACTCCATGTGGCTCCGGGGCAGCATGTGGAGGCGAAGGACCTTCTGGTCGTCATCGCTCCGTGAGTTCGCCCAATCTCATCAAACACGAGCAGTTCCCCTCGCGCTTTTTGCGCAACCGGCGCGA
>DASSGJ010000322.1:0-8658 GCA_035693545.1 Candidatus Acidiferrum sp. | reverse complement strand
TACGTTCGGATGGGATTCGTTGGATCTTTATGCCTCTAATTCTTGCCCCGTTTTCATTTTCTTCGAAAGAAGCCGCCGAACGACATGGCCTTTCCACATCCAAAGCCCCGCAAGGAGCAAAACAGGAAGAAAGAAATACCGAACACTGAAGGCGTAGTTAGGAGTGTCTGAAGGCGAATCGCAAATGTAACCGAGCATCGGAATGCCGCAAATAATGTGAATCCAGCGAAGGATCGAACGTTTGGTGGCCTCTTTCATGACTAATCTGTCCTCTCTTTCTGAGGCGGTCCGTCGGGCGTCTCGATACCGAACTGCCTGGCGTACTCGGCGTGCAGCCGCTGCCAGCCGAACTTCATGGCCTCCGGGCCGACGATGCGTCCGATGGGAGTTCCGGCCAAAAGGTGATCCAGCACATCGAAGCAAATGTGCCACCCGGCTGCACCCATGGCGATAAAGCGGCGGCCGATGTTGGTCCACAGCGTCAGGCGCGTGCCGGCACCAAAGGGTTCCAGTTCCCAGCGCATATCGTGGTCACCCCAGTTGTACTCAAGCAGCTTGGGGGCGTCGGCTCGCGTAACTCTTGCTTCGGAAACCTGCGGCTTGGGCGCTCTCACCGTGGTGAGCTTCACCGTGTTTCCCACACTGCCCAAGCTTCCATCGGCTTCAAACGGAGCCCACTCGCGGAGATGCGCCGGGTCGGTAAGCGCTTGCCAGACTTTTTCGGGGGAGTGGCGCAGTTCTCTGACGAGAATGAGCGTCCAACTCTCTCCGTCCTTTCGAATCTGCGCCCCGCAGGCCGGACCGGGTGTGTATTGCAGGTGATCGCCCACTTTTCTCTCCTCAGCGCGAATAGCGTGCCAGTTGGGTGAGCTGAATCAGGTTGCCACAGGTGTCTTTCAGCATCGCAATAATCGAGGCAGTCACGTCGGTGGGAGGCATGGTGAACTCGGCGCCGCGCCCCTTGATCCGCTCGTAGTCGCCCTTGATGTCGTCGGTGAAGAACATGGCTGCGGGCTGGCTCTGTTGAAAAAGAGCCTGCTGGTAGGCTTTGGCGGCGGGGTTGTTGTTCAGCGCCAGCTGAAGCTCCGTGCCGTCGGGCTCCTCCGGCGAGGCCACGGTCACCCAGCGATACGGGCCCTGGCTGAAATCGGTTTTCCTGGCAAAGCCGAGGACCTCTGTATAGAAGCGCAGGGCCTTGTCCTGGTCGTCCACATATATGCTGGTCACCTTGATTTTCATTTCGTTTCTCCTTTGTCACGCTCGCGGTTTGCGTCGCGTCGCCTTTTCCGGGGTTTCTTTTTCGTCCGCGTTACTTGCTCCATGCGATCGAGGTGGCGTTCGAGAGCGTCCAGATGAGCGGACCAGAGCCGGCGGAACGGAGCGAGCCAGGCATCCACCTGCTCCAGCGGTTTGGGTTTCAGGCGGTAAAGACGGCGCTGAGCATCCACCATGGACTCCACGAAACCGGCTTCACGCAGCACGCGCAGATGCTTGGAAACCATGGGCTGCGGCATACCAAGCTGCCGTTCGATCTCTCCCACGGATTGCTGGGAGGAGACCAGCAGGGTCAGGATCGCGCGACGGTTGGGCTCGGCGATGATTTCGAAGACTGAGTCCATGTCTTTGTATACGTCATAGAGCATATACGTGTCAAGGCATATTTAAGAGAAGACCCAAACGGGCCGTTTCAGCCGGAGCGGGGAACTGCAGTGGCACGGCTCTTCCATCACCGGAAGGTCCAGCGATGAATTGGAGTTTTTCCTACCAGCCAAATTAGCAGCAGCGCACCGGGGTTTCGCCTTGACGCCATCACGCCCAGTTCGTAAATTGTTTGGACTACTGGGGGAACATGAAATCATTCGATTCCGCTCGCCGCGATTTTCTGCAACTTCTTGGAGGTACCGCCAGCGCGGCCTGGCTTACCGCCAACTGGCCCGCGCTCGTTTCTGCCGCCGAACACGCTCATCAGGCCGCAAAATCCGATCATCCCGCGCTCGAAGTCTTCACCGCCGAACAGGCGCGAGAGGTCGAAGCCCTTGCCGCGTGCATCATTCCGTCCGATGAAACAGCTGGCGCGCGCGAAGCCGGCGTCGTCTACTTTATTGACCGCGCGCTGAAGACGTTCTTCAGCGAAGCGGTGCCCGTTTATCAGAAGGGTCTCGAGGACGTGCAGAAAACGACTGCCGAATTGTTTCCTGGGGTTCCGCGCTTCTCTGCCGCCACCGAAGAACAGAGGCTGAAGATTTTCTCGCACATTGTGCAGGAGTCCGAACGGCCGGAAAGCGGCGCCCGCCGCCTGGCCCCCGGCGCTTCTCCGGATTTTTTCCAGACGCTGCGCGTCCATACCATTTTCGGATTTCTGGTCGATCCAGAGGGCGGGGGTAACCGCGACTTCGTTGGCTGGAAAGCGATCGGCCGCGATCCGTCCCACAGCTTTGCCGCGCCGTTCGGTTTCTACGACAAGGATTATCCCGGCTGGCAACCCGTGTCCGGCGAAACGGAGAAAAAATGAGCCGGCCCATGGTCACGTACAAACCTTCGGACGAAGTGGATTTCGTCATTGTGGGCTCCGGCGCCGCCGGCGGCGTTCTGGCAAAAGAACTTTCGACCAACGGTTTCCGGGTCGTGGTCCTCGAGCAGGGCGAATATCTCCGTGAAAAAGATTTCACCCACGACGAGACGAAAATCTTCCTGCAAAGCCTGCTCACCAACAAAGTCAACGCGCATCCCATCACCTTTCGGAAGTCGGCGGACGAAACCGCGAGGAAACAGCAGGCTGTTCTTTACGGCAGTTGCGTTGGCGGCAGCAGCGTTCATTTCACCGCCAACTACTGGCGGTTCCACGAAATTGATTTTAAAGAGCACAGCAAGGTCGGCGACATTCCGGGCGCTAACTTCGCGGACTGGCCGATCTCCTACGCCGACCTCGAGCCGTACTACACCAAGGTTGAGTGGGAAGTCGGTGTCTCCGGACTCGCCGGCTCCAGCCCGTTCGATCCCCCGCGTTCCAAGCCCTATCCGATGCCGCCGCTTCCGGTGAAGGGAAACGGCGTCCTATTCGAGCAGGGCTGCCGCAAGCTCGGCTATCACGCGTATCCTGCGCCTATGGCGATACTATCGAAACCTCGCGCCGGGCGTGCTGCGTGCATGAATTGCGGCTTCTGCCTCGGCTTCGGCTGTGAAGTGGGCGCGAAGTCCACGTCGCTTTCGAGCGTGATTCCGATGGCTGAAAAAACGGGCCGCTGCGAGATTCGCCCGAACTGCTACGTGAGTCGCATCGAGACCGACAAGAACGGCCGCGCCGTGGGTGCTGTTTATTTCGACGCCCAGCGCAACACGCACCTGCAAAAAGCCAAGGCCGTGATTCTTGCGGCCAACGGGGCGGAAACCCCGCGCCTGCTTCTGCTCTCCGCGTCGAATCAATTTCCCGCCGGACTCGCGAATTCCAGCGGCTACGTGGGCAAGAATTTCATGCCCAACAGCAGTGCACTTGCCTACGGCACTTTCGACGAGCAGCTTAACGATTACAAGGGCCCGGCGGTCAGCCGCATCATGCACGATTTCTACGAACTCGATCCGAAGCTCGGCCTTTACGGCGGCGGCGGACTGGATGCGCGCTTCGATTTCACGCCCATCAGCTTCGCGTTGAATGGACTTGCTCCGGATACCCCAAAATGGGGAGCCGGTTTCAAACAGGCGCTGGCCCACAATTTCACGCGCACGCTGCAGATTTTCTGCCACGGCTCTTCGCTTCCCGTCGAATCGAACAGCTTCTCCCTCGACCCCGACGTGAAGGACGCCTGGGGCTTGCCCGCACTGCGCATGACGTTCCGGGATCACCCGAATGATCTGAAGATGATGGAGTGGATGAGAGCACGGGCCATGGAGATTCTGGACGCCGCAGGCGCCAAAACAAAATGGAGCTTCCCGGTCCAGGAGCAACAGTTCGCGGTGCACCTGCTTGGCACCTGCCGGATGGGAAACGATCCGAAAAAGTCGGTGATCAATGCAGACCACCGCACCCACGACGTGAAGAATCTATTCTTGTGCGACGGCAGCAGCCTGGTCACTTCCGGCCGCGGTCAGCCGACCATGACCATCCAGGCGCTGGCCTATCGCGCTGCCGACCGGATTACCGCGCTGGCCAAGCGTGGGGAAATTTCCGCCTGACAGACAAACAAAGCTCCGCATTCGCCTAAATCATTACGCCGTGAAAGCGAGAGCCAGGCTCCCGCACTCCAAAGTTAGCGCAATCCGTCTTGCGCAATCTCGAATTTCCGGCACAATCGTTCCTTGCAATTCACAGGAGCATAAGGATGAATTCCATTTTGCCGCGGCACTCTCGCAGGATAGCCTTTCTTTTCATCGGCGCTTTTCTTGCGAACGCGCTCTTCACTTTGGCCCAGGAACCGCCGGCCGGCAAGACTGCGGCCCAGCAATTCAAGAACGTTCAAGTTTTAAAAGACATTCCCGCCGACCAACTCATCCCTACCATGCAGTTCATCGCCGATGCTCTCGGCGTGGATTGCGAGTTTTGCCACGTCGAACACGCCAGGGACAAGGACGACAAAAAAGAAAAGCAGACCGCGCGAAAAATGATCGAAATGGAACTCGCCATCAATAAGGCCCACTTCAAAAATGAAATCGAGGTTACCTGCTACACCTGCCATCGTGGGTCGCCGCATCCCGCCAGTACCCCGATCCTCAGTGTCAACGCTGGAAAAATGCCCGAACACGAACATCACGAAATCAGCGCACAGAATAGCCTGCCTACCGCTGAGCAGATCCTCGACAAGTACCTTGCCGCGGTGGGCGGCGCCGACGCCCTACACAAAATCAAAACCCGCGTGCAGAAGGGAACTATCGACGCATTCGAAGAACAATATCCAATCGAAATCTATTCTGAAGCGCCCGAGAAACGTGTCTCCATCTCTCATCCATCCTCCGGCGAAAGCATTACCGCCTTCACCGGCCAGGCCGGCTGGTTCGCCATACCGAACAGATTCCATCGAATGAACGAGGCCGAGCAGCAGTCCGCCCGCATTGACGCGCAAATCTATTTCCCAGCCAGGATCCGAGAACTCTATCAGGAGTTTAATGTCCTCCCCGGCGAAAACATCGACGGCCATGCAACTTTTCTGGTAACCACGAAGGGCGCCTCGGCTCCTCCACTGCATCTGTACTTCGACAGGCAAACCGGGCTGCTCCTCCGTTTGATCCGTTACACGGAGACGCCACTGGGCCGCAATCCAGCGCAAATCGACTACGCCGATTACCGTGAGATCAACGGCGTCCGAATCCCATACCAGTGGTCGCTCAGCCGCGCAAGCGCGAGCTTCACCATCCGAATCACCTCTGTGCAGGAAAACGTCCCCATTGACGAAAAACTGTTCATCATGCCGTCAGTGCCGGAAACGCCACCACATTGAAAATCCTTGGGGCAAAAAAATAGGGCCAGGATCGCTCCCGGCCCGACGCTATCCAAGCTGTTGGTCTGTCAAAACCTAAAGACCAATCCGCCCACAAAGTTTCCCCGATTCAGGAAATTCGCCACCTTGGTGTTGTAGCAAAATCCGAATGGGTCACAGAACAAGCCATAGGACGAGCTCCCGTATGTCGGAAGATAGCGAATATCTCCCCGCAGGCCGAAATGACGGCCGAGGTAATACTTTACGCCGCCGCCCAGGCTGTAGCTGAATTCCGTGCGGTTCGGATTTCCGCCGCCATTCGAATCGTGGGTGAATCCCACACTGGCCGCGGCGTAAGGCCGCAGCCGGTGAGTGCTGTCGAGGAACATGTACTGGAATCCGAACTGGTATTGGTCAATATCCGAGTTATACGCCTTGAAGTAAGTGCCGTCGATAATCTGCCGGGCGCTGTAGGAGGTGTTGTTGCGGTCCCACATGAACTCCGCTTGAAAGTTTTCGGTCAGGTTATAGTCCAGAAACGTCCCGTACGAAGTGGCCTGATTCACGCGCAGCTGGTCGATTGGGTTGGTGATTGTTGGGCTGGTGGTGACGGGGTATGATCCGCTGGTTTCGAAACCAACAAAAGGGGAAACTTCAAACCGGCCCTGCGCGCGTGTTGAAACGCCACCCAGCAAGAAACATGCCATCAGACCAATGCAAATTGTCCGGTATTTCATAACCATGCCGCTCCTTAAGATGATTGGTTCGGAGACACCATACCGAATGAATCAGAGAACCTCTGTCTCTAACCCGGAGTCGCGGGCAAAGTTTCGCGCCCGTCGACCCGCCTTCTGTTTTCTATTTGTTAGACGAATTCCCCAAGGCTGGAGTTGCGTTGGTGCCTTTGAATATATTTCCATCCCCGCGAAGCAGCTCCCCATGCCGGATTACTCTTTCTTTTTCTCGGCCGCTTCCTTGCCGCGTTTTTCTTCGCCACCGGCGCCGCCTTCGCCTTGGGCTTTTTCTCCGCCCGCTGCTTCCGGCGATGGCTTCTTCTCCAGATATTGCACAATGAGCGAAATTCGCCGGTTCGAAGGATCCTGCGGAGCGTCGGGTTTACGCAACCTTTGATCGGCGAATCCCCGCACCTGGGTCACCTGATCTTCCCGTATGCCGTTCTCCTGCATCATCCGCCGCGCCGCGTTGGCGCGGTCCGCGGAAAGTTCCCAGTTTCCGTAGGTCGCTCCGGCGGGGTACTGCTTCGAATCTGTGTGACCCTCCATCGCGATGTGATTAGGCAGTTTGCCCAGTTCCTGCGCAAGTAACTTCAACAAATCGCTGCCGTCGGCGCTCATCCTCGCACTGCCGCTATCGAAAAAGGTGCCCACCGCCGATTCTGTCAATTCAATCCGAAGCCCCTCGTTGGTCACCGTCATGTCAATGTGGTTTTCCAGCTTGTCGAATTTCGGAACTTCGCGGATCGATTTTTGGAGTTCTTCCTTTAACTGCTCCATGTTGTCTTTGTTTACAATGAAATTTTCGCCGGAGCCGAGCATGTCGCTTCCGACCATTTTTGAAGTTCCGGTCGGATCCTTGAAGTATCCGCCGACTGCCTTTTTTACTTTGTCGCTGGAGTTCAACAGCCACAGGACGATGAAGAGCGCCATCATGGCGGTCACAAAATCCGCGTACGCGACTTTCCAAGCTCCGCCGTGGTGGCCGCCGTGGCTCACTTTCTTTTTGATGATGATTGGCGGAGGTCCCGGCATGGCGCTGTCTATGCCGCGGGCGGTGGAGCCGCATCGCCGCCCTTATCCTTGATGTATTTTTCCGTTTCCTGGAATGACGGCCGGACGGTGCCGGGAATGGCGCGCCGCCCGTATTCGACCGCGATCGTCGGCGGTGAACCTTTGATGAAGCTGACGATGACGACTCGCAACACCTGGTAATAGGCGTGCTCCTCTTCCGTTGCCTTGAGCATATTTGCCGCAATTGGTCCGATGAATCCGTAGCACAACAAAATACCCAAAAACGTTCCCACCAACGCCGCCGCCACCTTGTGCCCGATCTCTTCCGGTGGACCGCCCAGGGCACCCATGGTAATCACCACACCCAGCACCGCCGCCACAATCCCCAGACCGGGGAGGGAATCGGCCATTGTCGAAAGCGCCGCCACGGGCTGGGCCGCATCGTGATGGTGCGTTTCCATGTCGTTCTCGATCATCTGGTCCACATCGAAGGGTTCGATTCCTCCGCCAGCCGCCATGCGAATTGTGTCGCACACAAAAGGCAGCGCGTGGTGATCCTTCAGAAACTTCGGGTATTTCGAAAACACCGGGCTTTGCTCCGGATTGTCGCTGTCGGACTCCAGCGCCATCAGCCCTTCCTTGCGGGCCCGCGAAAACAGTTCGTACATCATCTTCAAGCTTTCGAGGTATTGCGCTTTTCCAAATTTGGAGCCGCCGAAAACGCCCGCGAGGCCTCCGACGATTTTTTTCAGAATGTGCAAAGGGTTGGCGATCAGCACCGTTCCCAGCGCCGCGCCGCCGATGATCACCAATTCGGCGGGTTGCAGGAGGACCCGCATATTTCCATGCTCCATCAGGTACCCGCCGACAATCGCGCCGATCACGACAACAATCCCGATGATCACGAACATGTCAAAAGCCCCTCGCCTGGCCGACGCACTTTAGTGACCCACCACCGCAAGCTGGTTGCCGCCGTTGTCAATACTCTTCCGCATGCCTTCTTCCGCTCGGCTTAGCACCCCGCCGGCCGTGTCCATGTCCTGCGCCTGCGTGGCTCCAATCGAAATGGTCACGCTCCATGTGTCTCCCCACCAGCTCACGTGTGCACGTTGGGCCATTTTCCGCAAACGCTCCGCCACCTTGGCCACGTCGCTCTCGCTGCATTCCATCAAAATGGCGAGAAATTCCTGTTCCAGCCAGCGCCCGAGGAAGTCCGTCGGCCGCAGCGCGCTTTCCAGGGTTTGCGCCACCACGTGCAGCGTTGCGTCCACCGCAGCCTGGCCGAAGCGCTCGCGAATCTGGGTGAGGCCGTCAATCGAGATGCACAGCGCGCAAAACGGCACCGGGTAAACTTTGTGCAGGCCCAAAGCCTCCTGCAGGTGCGCCAGAATCATGCTGTGATTCAACAGTCCCGTCAGTTGGTCCACGCAGCCCGCCACCGCCAGTTTGTTGTGCCGGCGCTCCTTCGGCGTTCGGGTGATCATCTCTTCAAACAATTCGGC
>DASSGJ010000321.1:0-3873 GCA_035693545.1 Candidatus Acidiferrum sp. | reverse complement strand
TCCGCCGTGGGTGGCCGACGGAGGCATGGAGAAGCTTCTGCAGCGTCTGCACGATCCCGCGATCCGGGCAAAGATCAAAGCTGAAATGGCGGGCGATCATCCCAATTGGGAGAACATCTACTTCGACAGCGGAGGGGGAAGCGGGGTCCTAGTTTCAGGTGTCGTGAATCCTGAGCTAAAAGAATTTGACGGAAAGACTGTCGCCCAGATTGCCGAGGCGCAGAAGAAAACGGAGCTGGACGCGCTGTTCGACTTCGTCATCGCGGATAAGGGCCAGACGGGCGCGCTCTATTTCATGGCAAATGAAAATGATCTGATGTTCGGATTGAAACAGCCTTGGACAAGTCTTTGTCTGGATGCCGGTGAGATGTCGCTGGACGGTCCCTTGTATGAACGTCACTCGCACCCGCGAGCGTTCGGCGCAATGCCGCGGTTCCTGGGTCATTACGTCCGGGACCAGCACCTGCTGCCGCTGGAGCAGGGCATTCGCAAAATGACGTCACTTCCCGCGCAACGTGAGCGCTTGCTCGACCGCGGGTTGCTCAAAGAAGGTTATTTTGCGGACATCACCGTCTTTGATGCCGCAACCATCGAGGATGTAGGCACGTATGCCGAGCCGTCGCAGCTATCCAAGGGCGTGAAATACGTGTTCGTGAACGGACAATTGGAATTCGAGGACGGCAAACTTACCGGACGCACCGCCGGGCGCGCCCTGCGGGGACCGGGGTGGAAGCAAGGCGCTGCCGTTCAGCCGTAAAGCAGCGTTCCTGCATCACCGGTCGTTTTAGAGAAGCTGCGCTCCAGACCGTCCGTTATGGCGTCTTAAGATAAATGTTGCTGACGTTATGCTCGCGGAGCAAGGTGTTGAAGGCAGCTAAATCTTTCGCTACCAACTGCTGAAAGTCTGCCGCGGTCTTGTCGCCGCGCTTCTTCAGTTCATCCTGCACGGCCGTTTGTTGGGTGGTCGGAGGAAAATCCGCGTTGCCATCCAGCTGGCTGAACAAGTAGTCGACCTTTTGCAGGAGCATGGGGGCCCAGCGGCAATCGTCCTGGCCGCGGCCGGTGAGCTTGAGCTGAAGCAGACTTCCCTCGATGGTTGAGAGTTGTTCGCCGAGGTCGTCGGCGGCCTTGTGCAGAGGCTTTGCGGCGTCGTCCGTGCCGAGTTCCTTCCCGAGTGCCGCGAGTTGCACGCGCAGCGATTCGATCTGGTTGACCGTGGCGGACATGGCGTTCATTTCGTCATAGAGAGCGGTCTGTACGCGGATCTGGGCTTGAACGTCGGCTTCCGAGCCGGATGTGTGCGGATCTTTCAAGACGTTCAGTTTCTGCGTGAGTTTCGCGTCTCCCACGGTCAGCGTGACCGAATACGTTCCCGGAGGGACGAGGACCGCGAGGCGCGACATGGCGGGAGGTTTGCGCCAACCTTCCTTGCCAAGGGGAACGTCGGGGGCGTAGAGCGGCGCGGTGCGCAGGCGCATCTGCGTGGTGCGCTCTGTGCGCAGGTCCCACCAGTAGCGGTTGATGCCCGCTTTGACTTCGCAGGGCGTGGGATCTTCATCGGGGTGCTCTTCTTCTTCGCCGGTTTTCTTGGCCTCGGAGGCGCCGGGTTTGGGCGCGCGGCATTCGATCTCGCGAATTTTCTTGCCGGCTGCGTCGGTGATGGTGAGTTTGGCTACTTCCTTTTCACCGAGATTGGATTTGAGAAAGAAATCGAGAGGCGCTCCGTACGAAGGATTCTTTCCGGTGGATGGGTCGTACTCGACGGCAGCAGGTTGCGCCACTTCTTTGAAGCGATAGGCGTCGCGCGGAGCAAAGAGATGCGCTTTTGCCGCGGCGATCTCCGGCGTGAATTGCTGGAACGGAGTGATGTCGTCGAGAATCCAGAAGCCGCGGCCGTAGGTGGCTACCGCGAGGTCGTGGAACCTCTCCTGAATGGCGAGCCAGTAGACGGGCGCGTGCGGAAGGCCGGATTGCAACGGTTGCCAGTTTTTGCCGTCGTCAAAGGAAACGTAGAGGCCGCCTTCGGTGCCGAGATAGAGGAGGCCCTTGCGAACGGGATCTTCGCGGACGCAGTGGGCGTAGCTGAGCATGTTGTGCGGAAGGCCGCCGGTGATCAGCGTCCAGGATTTTCCGTAGTCGGTGGTTTTGTAGACGTACGGATCGCGGAAATTCACCTGGTGGCCGTCGACAGTCAGATAGGCTGTGCCGGCGTCGTAGCGTGAAGGTTCGATGTTGTCGACGGTGCCCCACTCGGGGAAGTTGGGAAGATTCTTTGTGACGTTGGTCCAGGATTTTCCGGCGTCGCGCGTCACCTGCACTTGGCCGTCGTTGGTACCGGCCCACAGCAGGCCCGCTTCTTTCGGGGATTCGGTCAACGCAAAGATCACGCCGGCATATTCGACGCCGATGTTGTCGGGAGTGAGGCCGCCGGAAATCTGCTGGCGGGATTTGTCGTTGCGGGTCAGGTCGGGACTGATGATCTGCCAACTGTTGCCGCCATCCGTGGTGACATGCACAAACTGGCTGCCGACATAGACCTTGTTGTGGTCGAACGGAGAAATGGCGATGGGAAATTCCCAGTTGAAGCGGTATTTCACATCCACCGCGGGGGCGCCGGCAACGTAATCGGGCCAGACCTCGACTTCGCGGTCCTGGTGGGTGCGCTCATCGAAGCGGGTTACGGTGCCGCCGATGCTGCCCGAGCCGGTACCGGTGGACCAGATGATGTTGTTATCCACGGGATCGGGCATGGCGAAACCACTCTCGCCTCCGGCAACCGGGTGCCACGCGCCGCGCGGGATATTGTTGCCGAAGAAGCCGCCGAACTGCAGGCTGTTGCTGGGGCCGCGCCAGGAGGGGCCATCCTGCCGGTTGCCGTAAACAAAGTACGGAATCTGGTCGTCTACCGTGACGTGATACATCTGTGCGATGGGCAGGTTCACGTGGTTCCAGGAAGTTCCGCGATCCACGGAAATATTCACGCCGCCGTCGTTGACCACCGCCATGCGATCCCCGTTGGTGGGATCAATCCACATTTCGTGATTGTCGCCGCCGGGATCAGCGGGCATCTTGGTAAGCGTGTGCCCGCCATCGAGCGTGCGGGAAAAAGAAGCCGAGAAGAAAAAGACTTCATTCTCGTTGTCCGGCGCAATTTCCGTGCGCGTGTAGTAATGTGTGCGCCCGCGAAGCTGGCGGTCGGAGTTGACCATCTCCCAATTCTCACCGCCGTCATCGGAACGCCACAGTTGGCCGAGCTGGCCGGGGCTGTTGGGCTGCGGTACGCCGTCGCCGGTTTCGATTTCGGCGTAGACGCGGTTGGAATCTTTTTTGGCGACGCGCACGGCGATTCTGCCCACGGGGGAGTGTGGAAGGCCGTGACCCTCGAGGCGCTTCCAGGTGGCGCCGCCGTCGGTGGATTTAAATAGACCGCTTCCGGACCCGCCGCTGGTGCGGCCCCAGGTGTGAATCTCGATCTGCCACATACCGGCAAAAAGAATTTTGGAATTGTTGGGATCCATGCCCATGTCCGAGCAACCAGTGTTCTCGTCCACGAAGAGCACTTTGATCCAGGTCTTTCCGCCGTCGGTAGTGCGGAAGACGCCGCGTTCCGGTTGCGGCCCGTAGGCGTGGCCCAGCGCGCATGCCAGGACGATGTCCGGATTGTTCGGGTCGATCTCCACGCGGCCGATACGGCCGGTCTTCTCCAATCCCATCAACGACCAGGTCTTGCCCGCGTCCGTGGATTTGTAGATTCCTTGCCCCACGGAGATGTGGCTGCGGATGAACGATTCGCCGGTTCCGGCCCACACGATATTTGGATCGCTCGCCGCGACCGCCAGCGATCCGATGGAGGAGACGGGTTCCGAGTCGAAG
>DASSGJ010000320.1:0-3676 GCA_035693545.1 Candidatus Acidiferrum sp. | reverse complement strand
ACAAGTCGTTGAACGAGGGTCAGGCCGTTGAGTTCGAGGTCACCAAGGGCCCCAAGGGTCTGCAGGCTGCGAACGTAACTAGCCTCTAGTCTGATAGGGCGAGCCGAGCGTCAAGCCGGTTCGCCCTTATTTTTTTGCCTGAACGGTTTCCGGCACCCTCCCGCAACAGTCCCCTCAAAACGCTATCCAATCGAGCACGCGCTGAGACGTCCAAGAGTGGAATTTTCTGCTTGCTTCCGATACGCTTGCGCCTCATCCGGGTCCTCCGGACGGGGTGGAAATGCAGCTCACAAACGTCGATCCCTCTCTCTACAACCACGATCTGGCGCCGATTCCGCAGGAAAAACGTTCCTGGAGCACGTATAACTACGCTTCGCTTTGGGTGGCGATGAGCGTCTGCATCCCGACGTATATGTTGGCGTCTGGACTGATTGCCGGCGGGATGAACTGGTATCAGGCGGTCGGAACGATCCTGCTGGGAAACCTGATTGTGCTGATTCCGATGCTGCTGAATGCCCATGCGGGCACCCGCTATGGAATTCCGTTTCCTGTTTTTGTACGCGCTTCGTTCGGGGTTCGCGGAGCGAATGTGCCGGCGGTGCTGCGCGCCCTGGTGGCGTGCGGCTGGTTTGGCATTCAATCGTGGATCGGGGGACAAGCCATCTATTCGATGCTGCGGATCGTATGGCCCGGGGCGGGCAATTTCCCGGGCGCGCATTGGGTGTGTTTCTTTTTTTTCTGGGCCATCAATATGTTCGTCGTCTGGAAGGGTATTGAGACCATCAAGTTTCTGGAGGGGATCGGCGCTCCTTTTATGCTGATCGTCGGGCTTCTGCTGCTTGGATGGATTACGCGCAAGGCCGGCGGCTTTGGCCCGGTGCTGCACACGGAAAGCAAGTTTCGTTCGAACGGAGAGTTCATCCGATTTTTTATCCCGGCGTTGACGGGCATGGTGGGTTTCTGGTCCACGGTGGCACTGAATATTCCGGACTTCACGCGTTACGCAAAATCGCAAAAGGCGCAGATGGTGGGCCAGGCGCTGGGATTGCCGACGGCGATGACGCTCTATGCATTTATTGGTGTAGCGGTAACTTCCGCGTCTGCCGTATTGTTTGGAGCGCCGATCTGGGATCCCGTCGTGCTGCTCGGAAAATTCAACCAGCCGCTCGTCGCGTTTGTGGCATTGATTGCGTTGATGATCGCCACGCTGAACACGAATGTGGCGGCCAACGTGGTTTCGCCGTCCAATGATTTTTCCAACTTGCGACCCAGCTTGATTTCCTTTCGCACCGGCGGATTGATTACGGGAATCGTTGGCATTCTGATGATGCCGTGGAAGCTCATGACCGATTTCAGCTCGTACATCTTTGGCTGGCTTGTAGGATGCTCCGCTCTGCTGGGGCCGATCGCCGGAATCATGATCTTCGACTACTACCTGGTAAGGAATCGGCAACTCGAACTCGAAGATCTTTACAGACGGCCCGGGGCCTACGAATACAAGAACGGCTTCAACGGGAGGGCGCTGCTCGCGCTGGCTGTTGGCGTAGGTGTGGCTCTGGCGGGATTGCTGATTCCCGCGGTGCGCTGGTTGTATGATTATGCCTGGTTTGTGGGGTTCGTTGTTTCGGGGGGAGTTTACTACCTCATGATGCAATCTGCCCGAAAGCATGCCAACGGATAACACGGAAGAAAAGAAGATTGAAACAATGCAGCCGCGGTTTTAACCTTCCTTCATCCCATTTCACCTGAGCGAAGTGAGGATTTTTTGACCAGTCGGGAGGGTGTCTTGAACGAAAAGGCAAAAGTGGCAGCAGGGCAGGAGGCGCTGGCGGAAGCCTTGCCGCCGCTGACCCGCCACGAGGCACTGGTGGAATCCACGCGCTGCCTGATGTGCTATGACGCTCCCTGCACCCATGCCTGCCCCACCCACATTGATATTCCGAAATTCATCAAGAAAATTTCGACGGGGAATTTATTGGGATCCGCGCGCACCATTCTGGAATCGAATCTTTTGGGAGCCACTTGTGCCCGCGTTTGCCCGGTGCAGGAATTGTGTGAGGGCGCATGCGTGCTGGGCGCGGAGCATAAGCCCATCGCGATCGGGCGGTTGCAGCGCTACGCAATGGACTTCTCTTACGCGCGGGGTATGGATGTTTTCTTAACCGCCAAGGTCAGCGGGAAGAAAATTGCCGTCGTTGGCGCCGGGCCGGCGGGCCTTTCGTGCGCGGGGGAGCTTGCCAAGAAGGGGCACGATGTAACACTTTTTGAAAAGCGAGATCTGGCGGGCGGCCTATCCACTTTCGGCATTATCGGGTTGCGCGAGCCCGTGGTCATTTCTCTGGCTGAAGTGGAAATGATCCGGCGGCTGGGCGTGCGGATCGAAACGCACCGGGAAATCGGCAAGGATCTGGCGTTGGCTGAATTGCAGTCTGCGTTTGATGCGGTGTTTCTGAGCCTGGGCTTGGGCGCAACGCCCAATCTGGGGATTCCCGGCGAAGAACAGGTGATTGACGGGCTCGAATACATCGAACACAGCAAGCTGAACGGCCGCAATCTGGAGATTGGCCGGAACGTTGTGGTGATTGGCGCGGGAAACACGGCCATCGACTGCGCCACGATCGCCAAGCGATGCGGCGGTGAGCATGTGACCATGCTCTATCGCCGGACGGCCAGCGAAATGACGGCTTATCCGCACGAATACGACTTCATCAAGAAAGAAGGCGTGCGCTTCGAATTCCTGGCGCAGCCCGTGCGAATTGTGATGGATCAAGAAAGAGTTACCGGCGTTGAGTGTGTGCGCATGAGCCTGGGGCAGAAAGATGCGTCGGGCCGCCCGGCGCCGAAGCCGGTGGAAGGGTCGCATTTTGTGATTGCGGCGGACCAGGTGGTGAAAGCGATTGGGCAAGAGAAAGCTTCCCTTGCTGCACGCCTGAATTTGAAAACGCAAAAAGGCTACATCGAAGTTGACCAGAAGTTCCAAACAAGCCTGCCGGGCGTCTATGCGGGAGGGGATTGCATTCGCTGGAATGGAGCGGCTTCGACGGTGATGGCTGTCCAAGATGGGAAGTTGGCGGCGCGGGCGATCCACGAAAGGCTGGTGGGGAATGGCTGATCTGCGGATTAATTTTGCGGGGATTCGTTCACCGAATCCGTTCTGGCTGGCTTCGGCGCCTCCGGCGAACTCCGGCATGCAGGTGCATCGCGCGTTCGAGGCGGGCTGGGGCGGAGCGGTGTGGAAGACGATTGGCGCGCCGGTGTTGAATGTTTCGAACCGTTACGGGGCATGGCATTTTGGCGGACAGAAGATGCTGGCGATCAACAACGTGGAGCTGATTTCCGATCGTCCGCTGGAAGTGAACCTGCGGGAGATCGCCGAAGTAAAAAAGGCGTGGCCGGACCGCGCGGTGATTGTGTCGGCGATGGTGGAATCAAAGCCGGAAGTCTGGCACGACATCATCAAGAAGATTCAGGATACGGGCGCCGATGGCATTGAGCTGAACTACGGCTGCCCGCATGGGATGAGCGAGCGCGGGATGGGCAGCGCGGTCGGGCAAGTTCCGGAGTATTGCGAGCAGATCACCGGTTGGGTGATGCAGGTGGCGAAAATACCGGTGATCGTGAAGCTGACTCCGAACATTTCGAATATTGTGATGCCGGCGCGCGCGGCGGTGGCGGC
>DASSGJ010000319.1:0-7018 GCA_035693545.1 Candidatus Acidiferrum sp. | reverse complement strand
ATTCGCGCGCTTTCGGCCTTCTGACTTAGCCGCCGATGATGCGGCGGACTAGCGGGCGCGCTGGTGGCTTTTTATCACCGATTTGGTAACAAGCCTCAATCATTTTTCGCCCGGCTTCCAGCTGCCCATCGGCATTGTAGGCGATGGTCACAAGCGTGTCGCCGGATTTGACTGGCTCTCCGATGCGCTTGTGGAACTCCAGTCCCACGGCGTGATCGACGTTTTGCTCTTTCTTTTCGCGGCCTCCGCCAAGCATTGCCAGGGCAATTCCCAGATTCAGGCAATTGATGTCGGCGATGAAGCCGGAAGAAGGAGCCTTCACTTCGGCGTGGCTCCGGGCTACGGGGAGCAGGGAAGTGTCGTCGATCACGCGGGGATTCCCGCCCTGAAGACGGATGCAGTCCCGGAACTTCTCCAGCGCTTTGCCGGAGGACCCCATTTCGTTCGCGAGAGAGCGGCCTTCGTCGAGTGTTTTCGTCCGCTCGCCGAGATAAAACATCCAGGCCGAAAGTTCCAGGCTCAGATCGCGGAGGTCGGCGGCGCCACGGCCCTTGAGAATTTCGATCGACTCGATCACTTCGTTGGAGTGCCCGGCGAACCGCCCCAGCGGTTGGCCCATGTCCGTTATAAGCGCAACGCATTTCTTGCCCATGCGCTTGGCCGTATCCACCATCACTTCGGCCAGTGCGACCGAATCTTCTTCCTTGCGCATGAAAGCACCAGAGCCGGTTTTTACATCGAGGACCAGCGCGTCGATGCCCTCGGCGAGTTTCTTGCTCATGATGGACGCGCAGATGAGCCCGATGTTCTCAACGGTAGAAGTCGCGTCGCGCAACGCGTAGATTTTCTTGTCCGCCGGTGCGATTTCCGCAGTCTGGCCGATCAACGCCATCCCGCATTCACTCAGTACCCGCTTGAAATCGGCCAGAGTGAGAGAAGTGTTGAACCCGGGAATGGCCTCGAGCTTGTCGAGTGTCCCGCCGGTGTGACCAAGCCCGCGTCCGCTGATCATCGGGACGGCGAGTCCGCCCGCGGCGACGATGGGCGCCAGGATGAGAGAAGTCTTGTCGCCGACGCCGCCGGTCGAATGCTTGTCCACCTTCTTGACGGGGAGATAGCTGTGATCGACGACTTCCCCGGAGTGCAGCATCGCCTCCGTCAGCGCCGCAAGTTCCGCGCGCGAAAGCCCGCGAATCCAGCTGGCCATCAGCCACGCCGCCATCTGGTAATCGGGAATTTCATCGCGAGTGTACGCGGAAATCAGGAACTCGATTTCCTCTCGGGTGTGTTCCCCGGAATCCCGCTTTTTTCGGATCAGATCAACGGCGCGCATGCGTGTGGAGGCGATTGCGAGACTAACATCGGGGTGCAGAGGCGTCAACGCGCGGCGCGCAGTCCAATCTTCCGAACAGAGGGACTTAACTCTTGTCGTACGAGCTCGATTTACCTGAAGGAATATCACGCCCGGCAGGTTGCGGCTGCGTTGCGACGTGATATATTGCCGCGTTCGACATACGGTGAGGGGCGCGAATGAGCAAGGTACCCAGGATTGCGGTGGTTGGCAGTGCAAACGTGGATCTGACGACCTTCAGCGACAGGTTTCCCCGCCCGGGCGAAACCATCTTCGGACAGAAATTCGATTTGGGCTTCGGCGGCAAGGGCGCGAATCAGGCCGTGGCTGCCCGCCTGTGCGGGGCCGAAGTGGTGATGGTGGCCAAGCTGGGGAACGATCTGTTTGGCGAAGCTACGGTCAAGAATTTCAAGTCGCTGGGGATTGATACAACCCATGTGCGCATTGTGGACGGCGTGTCCAGCGGCGTGGCTCCGATCTTCGTCGAGCCGAATGGGCAGAACCGCATCATCGTCGTGAAAGGCGCGAACGATACCCTGAAACCCGCGGACGTTGACGCGGCGGGCGAGGCGCTGCGGAGCGTGGACACGATCGTTCTCCAATTTGAAATCCCGATGGAGACAATCGCGTACACGGTGGAATTTGCGCGCAAGCACAAGATCCGCTGCATCGTGAATCCAGCGCCTGCCCAACCTGTCGACGCGAAGCAATTGGGCGCGGCGGATTATTTCATTCCGAATGAAACCGAAGCCGAAGTGATTACGGGAATTGCAGTTCATTCGATTGAAGAAGCGAAGAAATGCGCTGCGGCGCTTCTTCAGCAAGGATTTCGAAAAGTGATTCTTACCTTGGGCAGCCGCGGTGCTTTGCTGGCTTCGCCGGAGAGCAGCGAATTGATCGCCCCATTTACGGTGACGCCGGTGGATACGACCGGAGCGGGCGACGCGTTCATCGGAAGTTTCGCGGTGTTTCTGGGCGCGGGTCTGCCGGAGAAGGAAGCCGTAACACGCGCAAATTTGTACGCGGCGATATCCACGACCAAAGTAGGGACGCAGAAATCGTTCCCAACCGGCGCGGAGTTCGCAGCCGAATGGGCCAAACGCGGCGGGAAGGCGTAGCGATTGTAGGGGCGGGGCTCGCCCCGCCCTCTTGCCTTTGTAGCGGCCGCCGTCTGCGGCGCCTTTTTCTTGACTCTTGCTGGCAAGTTGGCTCTTGGGGCAGAGAAGTTCAAAGGAGCGTAAATGTTTGTCCTGAACAGCTACACCTGGGCGGTGGTTTTCTGCGTGATCACCATGTTCTGCTGGGGGTCGTGGGCCAATACGCAGAAGCTGGCGAAAAAGGGCTGGCGCTTTGAACTTTTTTATTGGGACTACACCATTGGCGTCTTGTTGCTGACAGTGGCGCTTGGTTTGACGCTGGGCAGTAACGGCACCGGCGGGCGCGGGTTTGTCGCGGACCTCCAGCAGGCTTCGCACCCCAGCATTCAATCAGCTCTTATCGGCGGAGCGATTTTTAATCTCGCCAATATTCTGCTGGTGGCCGCGATTGATATCGCGGGAATGTCGGTGGCGTTTCCGGTGGGTATCGGCCTGGCGCTGGTGCTGGGCGTGTTTGTGAATTACCTGGAGCATCCCTCGGGCAACGCTATGCTGCTCTTCGGCGGCGTCCTGCTGGTGGTGCTGGCAATTATTCTGGACGCGGTGGCTTACCGCAAATTGCCGGGAGGCGCCGCGGGCATCAGCACCAAAGGCCTGGTGCTTTCGCTCGCTTGCGGCGTCACCATGGGCTTCTTTTATCGCTTTGTTGCCGCGGCGATGTATCCTGATTTTTCGTCGCCCCAGCCGGGGAAGATGGGGCCGTACGCGGCCGTCTTTGTTTTTGCTATCGGCATTTTCCTCAGCAATTTCATCCTGGGCACTTTCATTATGAAGAAGCCGTTTGTCGGCGCGCCCGTCTCGTTCGCCGATTACTTCAAGGGTGGATTGGCCACGCACCTGACTGGAGTTCTTGGCGGAATCATCTGGGGGGTCGGGATGTCCTTCAACATCATCGCCGCCGGACGCGCGGGCTTTGCGATTTCCTATGGGTTGGGCCAGGGAGCGACAATGGTAGCCGCGTTCTGGGGCGTGTTTATCTGGAAGGAGTTCCGCGACGCGCCGAAGGGAACTAACAATTATATCGCCGCGATGTTCGCCTGCTTTTTGATCGGCCTGGCGCTGATTATCGTGGCCAAGACAGCGTAAGGAAGAAGCCTGCAGAGGGAGTTGACTGATGGTTCGGTTCAAACAAATTTGTTTCGCGGCTTTGCTGCTGGGTGCAACGGCTTCGGTGGCCGTGGCTGGGCCGCGAAAGGTGATCATTGATACGGATCCCGGCACGGATGACGCCATGGCCATCATGCTGGCCCTGAACTCACCCGAGTTTGCTGTGCAGGCTCTGACAGTCGTCCCGGGGAATGTGACCGCCGCGCAGGGACTCGAGAACGCCCTGCGCATGGTGTCGCTGGCAAATCGCTGCGACATCGCCGTGGCCGGCGGCGCGCAGCATCCCCTATTTCAAAAACTGATCACCGCGGAGTTCTGGCACGGGCAAAACGGTCTGGCCAACGTGGAGTTGCCGCCTAGCAAATGCAAAAAAGACCCGCGCTGGGCTCCGGACCTGATTATTCAGATGATCCACGCCAATCCTCATGAGATCACCCTGGTGCCGATCGGGCCACTGACGAATATCGCGCTGGCCATCGAAAAAGACCCGTCCATCGTGCCGCTCGTAAAGGAAGTGGTGATCATGGGAGGGGCAATTACCGGCGGAAACGTGAACGCCGCGGCGGAGGCGAACATCTACAACGACCCGGAAGCCGCGCAGATTGTGTTTCAGGCGGGCTGGCCGCTGACGATGGTGGGGCTGGACGTCGGCGACAAGACGCTGCTGACGCGCAAGCACATCGAAGCGCTGAAAAAGAATCCCGGCCCCGTGAGCGATTTCATTTACAAGGTAGCGGACTTCCTGATCGGGCTGAGCGAGAAGTTCGGCGATTCCGGCACGCCGATGTACGACCCGCTGGCGGTCGGCGTGGCGATTGACAGCACCCTGGTCAAGGCTCCCCCCATGCACGTGGAAGTCGAGACGCGCGGCGAATTCACTCGCGGTGAAACGGTGGCGAACCGGCGCGGAACCATCGAGCGCAACGTGCTGCACCATTTTCCCGACGGCGACCGCTATGTAATCGAGGGTCTCGACAAGGCGGAGCCTAACGCGAAGGTTTGCACCGAGGTAAATGCCGAGAAATTTCTCCAGATGTTCGTCAGCCGCATTCAGGGAAAATAGCAGGGCGAGAGTGCGAGGAGGGTTTTTCTGAATTTCATCTGCAAGACGGATAGTGGCAATGAAACATCCCGTTCGAGGCTCCTGAAGCGCAGAAAATTTCTTGGCTTGCTCGGGCAAGCCGCCACAGTTTCGCAATTCACACCTTTTGCTTTTCTTCCGGCCGTACTGGAAAATTCCAGGCGCGCCCCTTCGGCGGAGACTATGCACTGGCCAAAAGACATTGGAAGCCCGGTACTCGACAGTTTGCGCTACGCGATCGAGAGCTCGCGCGACGTCCGCACGAATTACGACAAGATCGTTGAAGTAGCCTCGTGGATGGCTTACGAAGAGTTGCCCATGCCGGAATACGCGCTGCCCTTCGGCTTGAGCCAGGGCGATCCCGACGTAGCCGTTGATTTCGTCATGGTCGCCGATTCCATTGACACTGCCTTCACCGATTTTGCCAAACACGAAAAATTCCAGGTGGACTTCGCCGGGCAACACTGGTCGGACTCCGAGGCCGAATTTGCCTGCATCAAGCGCGCGCTGGACAACGGCGTGCCGTTCCTCGACGGCAAATACCTCGCCAAAATCACGCGGCCGGAACTCAACAAAGTTTTCGAAGGCAACATCGAGATGCCCATGCTCGATGAAAAGCTGGCCGTGCTGCACGAAGCGGGCAAAGTGCTCGCTGAAAAATATGAAGGGAAGTTCCACAAGTTTGTCCATTCGTGCTCGCCAAAGCTCTATGACAATGGCAACGGCTTGATCGAACGGCTGGTAAAAGAGTTCCCACGTTTCAACGATGTCAGCATGCTGGACGGCCACGAGATCAAGTTTTACAAGCTGCCGCAGTTGGGCGTCTGGATGCTCTATGCCACGCTGCACAAGGCCGGCAAGTTCCGCCTGGACGATCCCCAGAAAATGACTGCATTTGCGGACTACATCGTTCCCGTTGCCTTGCGATTAATGGGAATAACCTCCTATTCAAAGGAGCTGGAGCATGCGATCAACACCTACCAGTTGATTCCGCGCGATTCGCGGTGGGAAATCGAATTGCGCGCCCACTGCCTGTATGCAACGGCTTTGATGACCGACGAAATCAACAAATTGCGCCCGGCGAATTTGCAGATCATCATTCCACAGGTGGATGCGCGGTTGTGGACGCATTATCACACCACAACGTGGCCGCATCATCTGACGCAAACCATCATGTATTAAGCCGGCGTTCCGAATTTTCTGTTTTCATAACCCGAAAGGAAGCACTGCATGAAATGGGCCAAAATTTGTGCGTTTGCTTTTGTAGCTTTCACCTGTTCGTTGTCCTCAACTGCGCAGACGAAGCGGAAAGTGATTATTGACCAGGATGCGGCGGGACCGGGCGGAACGGACATGCAGGCGATTCTGGCGCTGGTGAATTCGCCGGAGACAGAGGTGCTGGGGATCACCGTCCTGACGGGCGACGCCTGGCGCGATGAAGAAGTCCAGCACACTTTGCGCTTGATGGAAATCATCGGCCGCAGGGACATTCCCGTGGTTCCAGGCGCGGCCTTTCCCCTGGTCAACAGCAAGGAATACATCGCGAAATGGGAGACGGTCCACGGCAAGGTTGTTTACCAGGGCGCTTGGAATTTCGCCCCTGGCGGCAAAGTGCATGGGCCCACGGAAATTCCCCCGATGCCCGAGGGCAAGCCTTCAATCAAGGCGGCGAACGAAGATGCCGCGCATTTCATGGTGAGAATGGCGCGCCAGTACCCGCACGACGTAACCATTTACGCGGCGGGGCCAATGACCGACCTCGCGCTGGCGATTGCCCTCGATCCGGAATTTCCGTCGTTGACGAAGGAACTGGTCATGATGGGCGGCAGTATCGATCCGCAAACGGATGACCCGGAATTCTCGCTGACCCCGACGCGAGAATTTAATTTCTGGATGGATCCCGAGGCGACGCATATAGTCCTGCATGCGAAGTGGCCTCGCGTGGTGCTCACCATAGTGGATATTTCGGTGAAGACGCACATGGAAAAAGCCCTGATCGAGCAGATCCGGAAGAGCCCGCAGCCGGCCGCGCAATACGTGGCCAAGTACGCTGCGCCGGGATACTTGTGGGATGAACTCGCGGCCGTGGCGTGGCTCGATCCAAGTATCATCACGAAGTGGCGGAAGCTGTACATGGACGTTGACGTGGATCATGGAGCGGGCTACGGCAATACCCTGGCGTGGACGCCGGGTTTGCAGCCCGGGATGGGTGAAGTGCTCGTCGAAGTGCAGGATGACCTCGACAAAGAGAAATTTTATAAAGAGTACGTGGAACTCCTGTCCCGGCCAACGCCGAATGCCAAGGAGCCGGCGGGGAACTAG
>DASSGJ010000318.1:0-5777 GCA_035693545.1 Candidatus Acidiferrum sp. | reverse complement strand
AGGCCGCGCCACGGCCTCAACCGCATAGCTGCGCAACAGCTTGTTCCAGTAATGGTTGAAGAGCTCGTCGGAGGCGAAAATGTCGCTCCACGCCACTTCGCCGCCGTAGGCCACCACCACGCCGACTACCCGTTCTCCCTTCAGCC
The DNA here is from genome assembly GCA_035693545.1 of Candidatus Acidiferrum sp. Lineage (GTDB taxonomy): Bacteria > Acidobacteriota > Terriglobia > Acidiferrales > UBA7541 > Acidiferrum. The sequence continues at coordinate 5,631 of DASSGJ010000318.1, read as the reverse complement.
CGGCAGTTTCCTTGCGGAAACGCCGCTGGATTTCGCTCACCATGGTTTCCACGGGAACTCGCACGCGTCGCGACTCATAGAGTTTGGAATAAGAATGCGTCGGCGCTTCCTCTCGAATCGTCGCTTCCAGATCCGCGCTTGGCACTCGCGGCGGCGGCGCAGCCGAGGGCATGGCCGCCACCGAACCGGCGGTCACCGCTGCCCAGACATCTCCTTGCTTCTGCTTCACCGCGGCCTGCTCGCGCACGCTGGGGTGCACAATCGTATGGGCTTCATTGAACTGCGAACCGGCGGACCAGCGGCCATGCTCCACGCAAAAAACATTCAGCGGCAGCGGCTCGCTGAACGGCGCAACGATGCGGTCCTTGGCGATCACCCGGTCTTGCTTGCCGCCACTGACCAGTTCGCCCGCAAGCAGCAGCAGCGGCCGCTTGCTGTGATTCACCAGCACCAGTTGATTTACGGAAGGCCCGCCGTAATTCTGCGCCGCGGGGCGCGAACCATCGCGGCTGCGGTAAACTGCCTCCGCGCCCTGCTCGCGCACGGTCACTTCTCCGCTCGACAATCCGTCCTCAAGCGTCAGAAACGCGCTGGTGTCATACCCGGATGAACTGACTACGGGAAATACGGTGAGATTTTCGTAGCTCACCGGGTCCAGCAGCCGCCATTCCCCTTCCTGTTTTCCCGGCGGGGTCGCGTTCGTCGGCGAATACCAGAGAAACCCCAGCGCAGCCATCCCCATAGCCGAAATTCCCAGCAACCCATGCCCGAGCACACTGATCAGTATGCGATTCATTCCGTCCTCCTGGACGTGCCGGAAAAGCACGCCTGGCGTTAGAACGCAGGCCGCAAATTTTCTTGCAACAGGAGGATGTGTGACAGTGGGAGGCCGAGATTGTGGGTGGTATTGAGCGGAGCCCTTGCTTCGTTACATCGGCTACTTCTTTACTTCGCTCTTCTTATCCGCGGGTATTGCCGCCGAGGTTGTTGCGGTTCTTGTTCTTACGCATCAAAGAGCTTGCAGCCTCTTCCTTCTCATATTCAGCGATTTCCTCTTCGCTGTACGAATACGAATCGCGGGAAGCGAACATCGAATTGGTCTTGTTGGCCGCTTTCTTCTTCTTTCGCGCGGCGCCGAATTCGTAGCGCGTCATCCGGATCGGCCCTTCAATCGCTTTCACCTCTACCAGCAGGTCGCTCACCTTCTCCAGAAAATCGTGAAGGTGGAACGGCCTCAGAACATACGGCAAGCGGGCCTCTTCGATCACCTGGACGTTCTGGCTGCCGCTCATTTCCGGAACGATGAACAGCACCCGCAAACGGGCCCCATCCTCCACGCTCACCGACGCCAGTTCCCGAAGCACGTGGAACAATGCCGACTCCACGCCCACCATGGCAATATTCGCAATCAGCAGCGAGTATTCACCGGTCTTCAACTCTACCTGCAGCATCTTGATGTCCGGAACCACGCGCACGCGCCAGCCCTCGGAATCCAGGATCTGCCGCAGCGCGGTCCCGCTGTAGGCGTCATCTTCAAACACAAGAATGCTGACTTGGGGGGACAGCGGGCTGGAAGAGGACGCCATTCCCGAAGTATAAGCGGCAAGGGAGTCAAGGTCACCAGCCACAAACGCAGACGGACCTATCGGGCACCTGTACGAAAGTACGGGCAATTTCCAAGCGATTTGCGCGCTTTTTCAGGGTTTGGGGGCAGGCGCGGGCTTGTCGAGGCTGCATCCTTGCATCAGCATTTTTCCGTCCCCGTCCGGAGTGTCTTCCCGCAGAAAGCCGGTATCCCCTTTAGCCCACCAGAGCACCTTCCCGTCGGAGTAGCGGTTGCCGTCGGCGGCAGACGCCTGGCGCATCATGTAGATGTGGTCGTGGGTGCGCACTTTGGCCGTGGTGTCGTGAAGATAGACCGTGACTTTGCCGCCGGCCTCGCAGGTGTAGTCAAACCGCTTCCATTTCACGGCCGGGCGCACATTGTTCGCCGGGCCCGGCGTAACAACTGGCTTCCCGGGATCGCCCGGGTTTGAAGGCGTTTGCGCAGTGGCCGTCAAACCGGTCAGCAGCAGCCCAAGGCTTGCCCACGCAACAAGGCTTGTCAAACTTGCTTTTTGACCCAGCATCTTTTTCATCCCGGCTCGCCCCCACTTTGTTTGAGTCTAGCGCCGCAGTCTGCGGTTGTATCGGTGTTGTAAGCAGCACGTGGGCAACGCAAGTCGCGGCTATCAGAATTCGTTGTATGCATGGATAATATGAGCGTGGCGCAATTTGAAAATTTCCGGCTAAAGACGTTTGGCACCGTGGCTGCCTGGATTGGGTTTCTTCCTCCGTCCGATTCTCCGCATGAATAAGAGCCTTTTCTTCGTGTGCGTAGTCCTCGCAGCCAGCGGGTTTGTCTCTCCGCCCTTCGCCCTGCTGGGCGGCCTGATTTACGGCCTGGCCCTGGCTCACCCGTTTCAAGCCGAGAGCAAAAAACTTTCCAAGTTTCTTTTGCAGGCTTCGGTGGTGGCGCTGGGCTTCGGCATGAATCTTCACGAAGTGCTGCACGCCGGAAAATCCGGGTTTCTCTATACCGCGCTCAGCATCACTGGCGCGATGGCCCTGGGCCTCGGTCTTGGCTACCTGATTCATGTCCAGCAGAAGCCTTCGTTCCTGATTAGCGCCGGCACCGCGATCTGCGGAGGCAGCGCCATCGCCGCCGTCGGGCCGATTGCCGAGGCCAATGAAGAAGAAATGGCCGTCTCGCTCGGAACGGTCTTCATCCTGAATTCCGTCGCGCTGTTTCTCTTCCCGCTGATCGGGCTGGCGCTGCACATGAGCCAGACGCAGTTCGGCCTCTGGTCCGCGCTGGCCATTCACGACACCAGTTCGGTTGTCGGCGCCACCGCGAAATACGGCCCCGGCGCGCTCGCGGTCGGGACCACCATCAAGCTCGCCAGGGCTTTGTGGATCGTGCCTCTCTCCGTGGCAACGGCCCTCTTTCTGAAAAGCAAAGCCCGCATCCAGTGGCCCTGGTTCATCCTGTTTTTCTGCCTGGCGGCGTTGCTGAACACTCTGCTGCCCGCCTACACCGGCTCCTTCGCCGTCCTCAATCACATCGGCCGCATCGGCCTGACCGTAACCCTCTTCCTCATCGGCACCAGCCTCAACAAACAAACCCTAGCCAAAGTCGGCGTTCGTCCCCTCCTCCAAGGCGTAATCCTCTGGCTCATCGTCGGCACCACCACCCTCGCCCTAATCCTCACCAACTGGATCCACCTCTGAGTTCGGGGAGCGGTCTCACGCCGGCCGTCGAATCCGGAAGGCTTGGCGGTTTCTTGGGAACCGTTCCCAAAATGGAATCGGAACGGTGCGCGCGGTTCCGCCCCTAACTTGCTTTTCTTGAGCGGTTCGCGGCCATTCGAAAATCCTTCAAGTGTTACTTTAAATGTCGGCGCGCCGACATTTTCCCGCGGAGTGTGCTTAGCGCGAGAACAATGGCCACAAGGAACTACCGTTAGATTTTTGTGACCGGAACAAGTTTTGCCGCCTCTAACAAATAGGAAAAGATTTTGCTAAACGGCCTGACAGTGCCGTCATCGGTGAAGATTAAACTTGGAGGAAGACAGATATGAGCGAAGCAGCGCAACAACCAGCGAAAGCAACAACTTCGGGGAAGCCGCAGACGTTTACGGCCGGAGCCTTTGCGGCCCAGAGCCCGACTTCGGGATTGGCAAAGTTCAGCATTCCGCGGCGCGAGCCCGGCCCGCAGGATGTCCAGATTGAGATTCTCTTCTGCGGCGTTTGCCATTCCGATTTGCACCAGGTGCGCAACGAGTGGAAAGAAGTGATGCCGACGGTATATCCCGTCGTGCCGGGCCACGAAATCGTTGGCCGCGTGACGAAAGTGGGCAGCGCCGTAACCAAGTTCAAGGCCGGCGACATTGCCGCCGTGGGCTGCATGGTGGACTCCGACCGGGTTTGCCCGGCTTGCAAAGCCGGCGAGGAGCAGTATTGCGAGACCGGCATGACGCTGACCTACAACGGCGAGGACAAGATCCTCGGCGGCGTTACCTACGGCGGCTATTCAACCGGCATCGTCGTGGATGAAAAATATGTGCTGAGCGTCCCGAAGGGTCTGGACCTGGCGGGAACGGCTCCTCTGCTGTGCGCGGGAATTACCACCTACTCGCCCCTGCGCCACTGGAATGTGGGCAAGGGGCAGAAAGTGGGCGTGGTGGGGCTCGGCGGGCTGGGGCACATGGGCGTGAAATTCGCGCATGCGTTCGGCGCGCACACCGTGCTCTTCACCACCTCGCCGAACAAAACCGCGGACGCGAAGCGGCTCGGCGCCGATGAAGTGGTGAATTCGCGCAACCCGGAAGAGATGCAGAAGCACGCGGGAAGCTTCGATTTCATTCTCGACTGCGTTTCCGCGGAGCACGACCTGAACGCGTACCTGCGACTGCTGAAGCTCGACGGCACCATGACGCTGGTTGGCGCGCCGGAAAAGCCTTCGCCGGTTTCGTCGTTCAACCTGATCATGGGGCGGCGCCGGCTGGCCGGCTCGGCCATCGGCGGCATCCGCGAAACGCAAGAGATGCTGGATTTCTGCGGCAAGCACGGAATCACTTCGGACATCGAGCTGATCCCGATTCAGAAGGTCAACGATGCGTACGAGCGGCTGCTGAAGAGCGACGTGAAATACCGCTTTGTGATTGATATGGCCTCGTTGAAGTAGACGAGCCGCGCGGCAAATTATTTGCCGATTACGAAGGAGACGCCGGAGTTGAATCGGTGGGGATTCGTAGAGTCCCAGAAGATGCTCCAAGTACTCAGCGGCGCTTTGCCCGGCGCGCCGCGCGTATAAAAAATCTGCAGGCCGTCGCGCGACCATTCCGCCGAGCGCTGGTAGGAATCGGCGGGGCCCAGAATCGTGCGGCGTTTCGACAGAACTTCGTAAAGAAAAAACGTGGAGTTCAATCCCACGGAATCCGCCGGAGCGCCCGCCGGCGTCTTCTGGTAGTAAGCCGAAACGAGCAGCAGATCGGCGTTAATCGGATTCGCCCGGATCGTGTCGCTGCTCATCACCTGGAAAGCATCCCCGTAAATTTCCTTAAGGGCGACGGATTGCTGAGGCTTGTCGTCGCTCAGCCAATAAGCGTTCTGCAGATCGCTGGCAAGAATTGTCGTCGCCGAAATCCACCCGTGCAGCGCGTCAACGGATTGCGGTGAAAACTGCGCCGCGGTTTCCGGGGTGCTGATGGGAAGCGTCCAAACCTGCCACATCTTGCCGTCATTCTTTAAGAAGGCCACGCGGGAATCATCCGGCGACCAGAAAGCGCTGCGCACGTTTCCGGTAGCAAGATCGCGCATGTGTCCTGTATCCCAGTCGTAGAGAACAATGGTGCGTTCGGGTCCCGTCTGCGAGTCAGAGCGAGTGAAAAGAAGCTTCTTGCCGTCGTGAGAGACGGCAAGTTCGGAACCCTCTGGCGCGACGTTGCGACGAACGGCGCTGCGGCTGAAGATGACTTTGCCTGCTGGGTCGAGATAGGCGATAGCGGCCGGCAGTTGGAAATTGGTGATGGGATCGAGGACGGATTTCTTGTCTTTGTCCTTATCTTTGTCCTTGTTTTGGTCCTTACT